>JAAXOC010000080.1 GCA_014237145.1 ANME-2 cluster archaeon | reverse complement strand
GGTAGTCATTAATAGCGCAACGTTTGATGTGAAGATAAATTCAGGCTATCTAAAAAAAACAGATAGTTTCTTAAGTCAAAATGCTAATTTGACGGTTTCTATTGAGTTCACACACAAAACATCTGGGCATGGGGTATACCGCCAATGATGATTACACATTCCGGTTCTATAGCCCCGCAGGATATGGCAGCAACAACACTCTGTTCTCCAACAATATTTGCGGTGGTGGCTTGGAGAAGAGCTGTCTGCACCCGGGCAGCATCAACCAATTCCCCTTTGAAAAACTCTTCAGTTACTTCAAGTTTCAGTCCTGAGTCCCTATAGGTTTTTCCTATAAGATCACGATCACAAACTGCTACCAGCACCGACACTTCAGTTTCATATATTTTGATATACATAGTCACAGCTTGGATTATAAACTATTAAACCTTATGTTGATTTTAAGTAGCCGTTCCTTGGTTCAAAGATGGCCCCTTCCCTTTTAAGCCTCTTGATTATATCCTCTGCCTTATCCTCATCTATCCCGGCTTCTGAGGCACGCTGGAACACTTCATCCTTTGGTGCTTTCCCTTCGTGTTCTTGCTGGAGATCACGTATAATATCACGGATCAACTTGGCCCGGTCACGCTGGCTTTTTGCCATACCGGTACTGATCATATCGACATCCAGTTTCCCTGTTTCGGGGTCGGTCATAACCTGCCTCAGGCTTTCGTTCACTATCCTGATAATGCGGTTCACATCAATTGTGGTCACAACATTACTTAGCCGCATCCTTGCTGATGCCTCTGCCAGGCGGACCAGGGCCTCAAGCTGTCTGGCAGTAACAGGTACAGGAGAATTGGGATCGGATAACCCCTGGTTCCTTAGGTTGAGGTAAAAATCAATGATCATCTGCCTGGCATCGCCCTCCAGGACAGGGAAGATGTTACGTTTGGAATAAGCGATATATTTTCTCATCAATTCCGGGTCAATGGATGGCTGGATTACCTCCATAGCTTCATCGATCTGGTTCTGGGTGACAGGTGATGATTGTACATTTTGGAACTGGGCATTGATCTCTCCCGCATAGTGCCCTTTCATTATATGTTCGGCAATATCCGTATCCCTTTTCTTACCGGGCTCGTCAGTCAGTATGAAGATAAGGTCGAACCTGGAGATGAGGGCAGGAGGCATATTGATCTGCTGTGGAATGTTCTCATACTTGTCGAACCTGCCAAATTTGGGATTGGCCGCACCCAGCAGGGCACATCGGCTCTTAAGAGTGGCGAGTATGCCAGCCTTTGCAATACTTATGGTCTGCTGTTCCATGGCCTCATGCAGAGCACTCCTGTCTTCCTTTGCCATCTTGTCCATTTCATCCACTGCTGCCATGCCCTTATCTGCCAGTACCAGTGCGCCGGCTTCAAGCGTCCACCGCCCGTCACCGAAATCATCCTTAACTGCCGCTGCAGTAAGACCGGCAGATGTAGTGCCCTTGCCCGAAGTGTAGATGCCCCTGGGCGATAATTTTATTGCATAGCGTAAAAGCTGGGATTTTGCAATACCAGGGTCTCCCACCAGCAGCATATGAATATCACCCCTGATCCTTGACCCGTCAGGCAAATGTTTTGCCACTCCTGAGAACAACTGCAGTGCCATAGCTTCTTTTATCTCCTCATAGCCAAAGATGCTGGGAGCGATAGAGGATATCATCCTGTCATAAATATCAGGTGAACCGCCCAATTCCCTGATCAACTCTTCATCTTCAGGTGTGATCTTGATCTCATCAAACTCATGGTCTTCCCGTTCGATCGACAGTCCGTCCAGTACCAGGTCAAAGTAAGTGCTTTTGATCTGGTTCTTTTCTCTCTGGTAACTCCTCAGTGTACCCACAATGGTCACACGGTCCCCTGGGGCCACCAGTCCTGACAGGTCATCCTCAATGTCAATATCCAGTGTCTGGGGTTGTTCACCGCCCCTCAGGTCTTCAGGGGATTCCTGCAGCCTGAGCTTCTGGGCATCCACGAAAATAGATTCATTTACAAGCAATTTGAACGGACCCTGCCTGCCGCATTGCTCATCCTCACATTCCAAGGGCTGTACGAACTTATTGCCGCTCTGGAAAACATTTGTTATATGGCCGCACCTCTGGCATTCAAATGCTGCCCTGACCAGTTTGGGCCTGACCTCAGTAGCCTTCCTGATTATACCATCAATAGCGATCAGTTTCGAAATATTTTCGCTCCTTAGAAGGCGTATATCTATCCTTGAAGAGAGCTTGATAATCCTTATGTAGGCATCCTCTAAGGTTACATCCATTGGCAGGTCTATCTTCCGAAGAGCATTATTGGCATCATCCAGTACTTTAGTAGGTGTTTCCAGTAGCTCTGTTGCAAGTTCCAGGTCATATCTTTCAATGTCAGGAAATTCAATTACCAGGCTCTTACTTTCCGGATAAATGCCTGCAAGGGATAGCAGTTGCTCCCAGTAATAACGCTTATAGAATTCTTCCCAGACAGGTTCAGATGAATGTTCGGTCATTTTAATTAATCTGTTTTATGACGGGTAATTGGATATGAATGTTTCTATAGAGAGAGCGGGGTGAAAATATTCTCTCGATGTTGTTTTTTGCTCCAGTGGAAATAAGGGGGTGTTATATTTCACGTTTTTTGTTCGTGTTTGTACGAAATACTTATAGACAATAAATTTATAATAATTAAGTGTACAGACGAGGTTTAACACTATTTTATATTCTCCCACCCCCTCCCTCGTTTGTACCCTCCATTATTATTAATGAAATATTGTTCATTGCTTCATAGAAAAGTTGATAAAGCATAAAAAATGATAACTTTCTATATATCAATGCTGGAAATGATTTTTAATGATTCTACTTATTGTCATTTATGAGGGATAAATTATGAACGAAAAGGATAATGAGACTTCACAGGATTCCGGGGGAAAACCTGAAAAACTTGGGTCTGAACCAATTTCTGGAAAGGAAGAGGATTTACCGGATAAAAAAACGGTAGAATATTCAGATGAGGGATCGGTCATAACTTCTGAAAAAGAGCCAGAGGAAGATATTGAAGTATCACCCGAAACTCCCTTTGAAGAAAAAACGGTAGAATATTCAGATGAGGGATCGGTCATAACTTATGATAAAGAGCCAGAGAAAGATATTGAAGTATCACCAGAAACTCCCTTTGAAGAAGAAACGGTAGAATATTCAGATGGGGGATCGGTCATAACTTATGATAAAGAGCCAGAGAAAGATATTGAAGTATCACCAGAAACTCCCCTTGAAGAAGAAACGGTAGAATATTCAGATAAAGAATCGGTCACAACTTATGATAAAGAGCCAGAGGAAGATATTGAAGTATCACCAGAAACTCCCCTTGAAGAAGAAACGGTAGAATATTCAGATAAGGAATCGGTAACAACTTATGATAAAGAGCCAGAGGAAGATATTGAAGTATCACCCGAAACTCCCCTTGAAGAAGAAACGGTAGAATATTCAGATGAGGAATCGGTAACAACTTATGATAAAGAGCCAGAGGAAGATATTGAAGTATCATCCGAAACTCCACTTGGAGAAGAATCGGAAGTAGCTTCAGATGAGGACTTCGTGGCAGCTTTTGATAAAGAGCCGGAGGAAGAAGTTGAAGTGGTACCAGAAATACCTGCGAAAGAAGAAATACCAGTAAAAGAAGAGATTCCTGCTAAAAAAGAGCCTGAAACAACACCCGAACCGGCCCCCGTCATCAAAGAAGAAACAAAAGAGGTACCACCTAAAGAAGTAGTGATCATAAAAGAAGTGGAGAAAAAACCCAACAAGTTCGTTAGAAAGATCAAGCGAACAGCACTTGTAATTGTTCTGGTAATCGCACTGGCCCTTGCAGGCACCATGTATGCCTGGACTTCTGGCATGAATGACCTGCGTGATGACAATGATTATCTTATTGTTGTAGTTTTCAAGGAAGCTGAAGCAGCGAGTATATATCATAAGGACACAGGAGAATCAGAGATCATCGAAGTTACTGAGCTGGAAAAAATATCCAACCGGAAACTCTTTTTTGAATCTGCCCAGAAGCAATATGGTGTACTTGACAGGATGATCATTATTGATGTGAACACCCTAAGAAAATTGTCCACAGATGAATATATTTTGTACAATGATGATCCTGAAAAGAAAATCACCAGAGACGAAATGTATAATTGGATAATTGGTAAAGATTTCCCCCGTGACTCAATACAGGGCAATGATTCTCCCTCAGTAGTCAATGCCAATATGTTAAAATCATGGCTTGATCATTATGAAGAAAAGCTATTTGGGGATTGGGGAGGTTACACTATTAAAGTTGTCTTAAATGGATACAGATCTGAAAAAATTATAATCTATCCTGGAAACTCTGCACTTTATATCCTGAAATATGTAGCAGTTGAGAAAATATTTTTCCCAGTATAAAATACTTGGACAGCAGTTAAAGTCAAACGTTGCGCCGACACACCCAACCGCAGCAGAGCTGCGGGGTATAATTATGAATATTAAGCAGATGGACCTACCATCTGCTCTCTTTTAAATCCCTTCGTTTCTTTTCAAGGAAAGAGTATACAGGACCGTGTGGAGAACCCTTGAGCAGCATCTCGATGCCGGTACGTACGACCAATACCTGGTCAGGGTATCCCATCAAGCTCACTGTTTTTCCCATAACCGATATCTTGCTACCTGTCAGGTTCTCGAATATCTCCCTTGTCTTGCCGCTCTTACCTATTATCCGCCCCTTAAGCCGTTTCATTTCCTTTGGCGTATTAGCTATGTGGCTCAGATCAATAATTTCCAGGATAAGCATATCATCATCAAACAGGCGAAGGGCCTTCTCAGGACTAAAACCCCGTCCTATAGCCTTTATTACCTCTCCTGCCCTCATTGCCATCAGCGGGTCTTCGGGACTAATGACCTCAACACTCCCTGTCTGGCTGTCAATATCAAGTTTTGAAGTGGACTTTTTCTCAATAATATCTTTAATGCTCCCTTCAGGTCCGATTATTGCGCCGACCCTGTCCATGGGAACTCTAATGTAAGTGGATGTTTTGCTATCTATCATACCAGCCCCCATAAAATACTTAATAGCACATATTACTGGTGGTCGAGCCCGGACCGAATTACCTTTTCATAAAGGTCTTTGGTATCCACATCCACTTTGGACCTGGAGAAGAACCGTGCCATATTGTTGATATCCCTACGCAGGAATTCGTCTGAATTCAGGTGGTCAAGTGTCACAGACTGACCCATATCAATAAATACGGGAGTCAGGGAATCAGGGTCAACCAGAATATTGTATTCACTAAGGTCGCCATGTACCAGTTGTGCATCCCTGTACAACCGCACAAAGAAATCCTCAACAGCTTCATATACGAATGATGCCTGTTCTGTATCAAGGTTAAAATCACGAAGTTGTGGGAAGGGAATATTTTCCACTCCGATAAACTCCATAACCAGTATGTTCCTGTTGGTTATAAGAGGCATGGGTACATTCAACCCCGCCTCCTTTGCCCGGCTTAAATTCCTGAATTCCTTACGGGTCCATGCCAGTACAATATCCTTTTTGGTGTGTCTTATGTTCCTGAACCTCACATCACCTATCAGGTAATCCTGCATGGCCCTGAAATTACTATTACTTATGCGATAGACTTTGATAGCCAACTCCTGCAGTTCATCATCCTGTGTTCTTACTGCATGGAAGATGTTTGCCTCTTTTCCTGTACTTACTGTACCCCCAAGCGCATCCAGGTATCCCTTTGATGAAAGCTTGTACAGGGCCATCAACGTAGCTGTATCAAAAACCTCATCCTTGACCTTAAAATCGTCAGAATCCTTGATCCTCTTTCTGAACTCATCAAGTTTATCGTCAAACGTTTTCAGTTGTTTTGAAGACGTAGTGTCCAGGTCGACCATCGTGGATTATCCTTTCAGGTATCCTCTTTTTTCCAGCCAGTCCACTTGTGGTTTGGTATATCGCCATACAACATCTGACTTCGCATCCTGGAAATCCCACGGTACCACAATAACGATATCACCTGCTCGAATCCACGTACGTTTTTTCATCTTTCCCGGAATCCTTCCGAGTCTTACCACTCCATCCATACACCGCACTCTTATCTTATTAGCACCAAGCATACTTTCAACTACACCAAGAATTTCTCTATCCTGTTTGCGGGGAACCCTCACTCTTATTATTTCATTTTGTACTGGTGGTTTTTTCCTATGAATACTCAGATTAACACCTCTATATAAAATGAGAAAAACAGTTGTTCACATGATTTCCTCTGATAATGAACCGTTGCATTATTTTAATATAAACTGACACGTAGATATATAAAACTAAGCTATTACTGTTGCTATGACAGCATATTGCAATCGACAGATCAAGAAAATGCTCACTTCGTTCGCATTTTCCAAGCCTATGGGAAAGTATATACTTTCCTATGCCTGTACAAATTATTTAATAATCCAGGATTTAGCAACTAATCCTAAACAGTAGAGGCGTAGGGTGATTGGTCCAGTATACTGATACCATTATTAGATATGTTCAGTACACGTATCTCGTTTAATGTACTCGAACCCCTTAGTTTTGCTATATAGATGGAACGCTGTAAGTTGTTACCTGAAACCACCCGACCAAGGCGTGTCACCGAATCTGCACCGTATTCTACAACAGACTCAACATTGAAAGTCGTACCTACGGTGACGATAGAAGTAACATCATATTTTCTTAGCACACCGAACAGGTCATCTACAAGTGTCTTTAATTTGTAAGGAGAATCAATTGCAAGTAACATGGCTTCAATGGCATCAATAAATATCCTATCAGGTTTTACCTCTTCAATCTTACGGACAAGTAGCTTCTTAAAGCTCATGATAAGTTCCATAGGTGCCATATCAATAGTCTTCTGTAACCTGAGTTCAGGGTTGGCTATATCAACAAATGTTATCTTACCTGCTTCCTCCATTTCCCATAAATCCCATTTGAATGAAGAATACATCTCTTTTTTCAGGGATTCTGCTGATTCGGAAGTCATAATACAAAGGGATTTTTTATTGTTCTGGGCACCATGATACAAAAATTGGGAGCCAAATACAGTTTTACCGGTCCCTGATTCCCCGGAAACCACATTTACTGTCTTTTTGAAATAGCCACCGTTCAACAAATCATTGTAACCAGTGATTCCTGAATCCACCCTATCCAAAATTTCATTCTTGATTGTCATTTGAACCAACTAAGATATTAACATACTTCATTATGAAATTTTCCATTGGAAAACACAAAATATACTACTCTATAATTCCAGTTGTCCCATTCGTTCAACAGCCTCATTTATCCGTTCCACTGACTGGGTCAGGGAAAAACGCACATACCCTTCACCATAATCACCGAAACCCACGCCTGGTGTGGCCACGATACCTGCTTCTTCCAGCAGTATCTTTGATAAGCCCATTGAATCATGACCCTCAGGTACAGGAGCCCAGATATAGAATGTAGCCTTTGGCGGCTTGACATCAATACCCAGTTCCTTTAATCCCACCATCAGGGCATCCCGCCTCTGTGTATATATCTTGTTCATGTCACTGATACACTGCTGGGGACCCTGCATTGCCGCGATACCTGCCTCCTGTACCGCCTCAAAGGCCCCGGAATCCACATTTGTCTTGACCTTGCCCAGACCGTCCAGGATTTCTGCATTACCAACAGCGAACCCTATCCTCCATCCGGTCATATTATAGGTCTTTGACAGGGAATGCAGCTCAATACCCACGTCCATGGCGCCGTCAAATTTTAAGAAACTTGGTGCCTTATAACCGTCAAATGTCATCTCACTATAGGCATTGTCATGGACGATGATGACCTCATTCTCTTTTGCGAACTCAATTACCTCTTCAAAGAACTTGTCAGGTGCTATGGCCGATGTGGGGTTATTCGGGTAGTTCAAAAACATTAGTTTTGCCAGTTTTGCTACATCCTTGGGTATTGCATCAAGGTCAGGCAAAAAGCCATTTTCTTCAAGCAGAGGCATAATACATGGCTTTCCATCAGCAAACAATGTGCCGATTTTATACACAGGATATGCGGGGTCCGGGATCAGGGCAATCTCTCCGGGGTTTATGAATGCCAGTGGAATATGGGCAATACCCTCCTTTGAGCCTATCACGGTCAGCACCTGGGAGATTGGATCCAGTTCAATACCCAGATGTTCCTTGTACCACTTAGCTGCGGCTTCCCTGAAGGACAGCATGCCGGTATATGAAGGGTATTTATGCCTGGTTGGGTTTTGTGCAGATCTATACAGGGCCTGGATAACATTATCAGGTGTGGGCATATCCGGGTCGCCAACACCCAGGTCTATCACATCCACGCCTTTTTCAATTACTCTGGCCTTTGCCTCATCTATAGCTGCAAAAAGATACGGAGGGAGATTGTTGATCCTTTCTGAGTACATTGGTTCCACCTTTGTTAAATGATAAAATGAAGTGCTTGAATTGAATTGCAAAATGTCTTTATATCTACTTAAACCTTTAAGTTACACAATTTATGAAAATCTCAGAGATCGACATTCCTGATGCTATAAAAGGATTCTACACAGAGTCCGGCATATCTGAACTTTACCCGCCCCAGGAAAAGGCTGTTGAAGCCGGACTGCTTGAAGGGCGAAATATATTAGCAGCCGTGCCCACGGCGTCGGGCAAGACCATGATCGCTGAGATGGCCATGCTGAAGTCCATCATCAATGGCGGAAAGTGCCTGTATATCGTGCCCCTCAGGGCATTGGCATCAGAGAAATATGCACGGTTCAGGGAATTTGAGGAACTTAACATGCAGGCAGGGGTTTCCACAGGCGACCTGGATTCCAGGGACGAATGGCTGGGCAGGAGGGATATTATTGTTGCAACCTCTGAGAAGACAGATTCACTGATACGCAACGGTGCATCCTGGATAAAGGATATTACAGTAATTGTGGCAGATGAGGTGCACCTGCTGGATTCACCTGACAGGGGCCCGACCCTTGAGATCACCCTTGCACGGCTCATGCAAATGAACCCGGATGTCCAGATAATCGCACTCTCTGCCACAGTGGGAAATGCACAGGAGATGGCGCAGTGGCTTGATGCTGCACTGGTTGAAAGTAAGTGGCGGCCGATCGACCTGCTGGAGGGAGTATTTTTAAGTGGTGCAATAAAATTCCAAAATTCCCTGCGTACTGTGGAGCATAAGTACAAAGATGAACTGACCGACCTGGTCTATGATACCCTTGATGAAGGTGGGCAGTGTCTTGTATTTGAAAGCAGCCGGCGGAATGCTGAGGCCAGTGCCAGGCGGCTTGGCCAGACCCTTGGTAAAAGCTTAGGAATCCCGGGAAGCTCAGAAAGTTCAGAAAGCCCCGGACATGAATACAGCGTAGAACTGGATAGCCTCGCCAACCGGGTCCTGGATACTGGTGAGACTGAGATCACAAGACGGCTGGCACAATGTGTCAGGGGCGGGGCGGCATTCCACCATGCAGGGCTGCTGTCGGAGCAGAGAAAACTGATAGAGGACGGATTCAGGAACAACCTTATCAAGGTACTTTCATCCACGCCCACACTTGCTGCCGGATTGAACATGCCTGCCAGGCGCGTTATTATCAAGAGTTACAGGCGGTATGACCCAAACTACGGTATGGTGCCCATACCTGTACTGGAATATAAACAGATGGCAGGCCGGGCAGGGCGTCCAGGACTTGACCCGTATGGTGAGTCCGTGCTGATATCAAAATCTGATGAGGAAATGGAAGTACTTATTGAGCAGTATGTGAACAACAATGCCGAGGACATCTATTCCAAACTCGGTACCGAAAGCGCCTTGCGCACCCACATCCTTTCAATAGTATCTACCGGGCTTGTAAAAAACAGGGAGGAACTGATGGATTTTTTAGGCCGTACTTTTTTTGGGTACCAGCAGGATACCTGGAAGCTTGCGGCTGTAGTCGATGAAGTGATAGAGTTCCTTGTGGCGAACAACTTGGTAATAGACAGTGACGGGCTGCACCCAACCGAACTGGGAGAACTGGTGACAAAGTTGTATATTGACCCAATGTCTGCCAGTACCATTATGGAGGGAAAGAGGCACCTGGGCAGGGTGAACGTGACCGAACTGACATTGCTTCAGCTGATCTGCAATACCCCGAATATGCGGCCCCTGTATCTGAGAAATAACGATTATAGCTGGCTGGATGACTATGTGCAGCAGCACAATGATGAATTTGTAGCTCCTCCTCCCCCGCACAGCAGCGAGTATGAGTGGTTCATGTCTGAAGTAAAGACAGCCGTGTTACTTCTGGAATGGATATCTGAAAGCAAGGAAGATGATATTACAAGCAGGTTCAATATCGGTCCGGGTGATATAAGGGCACAGGCGGACACTGCACAGTGGCTTATGCATTCCACTGCCCGCATATTTTCCTATCTTGGCAGCGAACATGCGGGGTTTGCAGAGGAACTGGTGGAGCGCATATCCTATGGTGCAGCTAAGGAACTGCTGCCCATTATCAAGATAAAGGGTATCGGGCGTGTGCGGGCAAGGAAGCTCTATAATGCAGGATATAAGGATATCGAAGCTATCAGGAAGGAAAAATTCAAAGCACTGGCTGATATTATCGGGCCGAAGATAGCTGCTAATACCCTCAGGCAGCTTGGGATTGATGTGGAACCGGAGCCAAATGGAGATCATGACCAGACAGGAAAGGGTACAGGACAGCAGAATATCATAGATTTTTAGTGATATTACCGGATAGATAGGCTTTTAACATATTATGGTAATCTCATGACTCTTATAAAACTGTTAATTGTTCTAATACATTTTTAGGTGACATGTTTGCACATAATTATCATCGGTGCCGGTGATGTTGGATATCATCTTGCCAAAGCGCTCTATCAAGACCACGAAGTGGTTATTATTGAAAAGGATGAAGATGCCTTAGGGCAGGTAATGGGTCTTGATGTACAGATTATCCAGGGCAATGGTGCTGATATAAAGATCCTGAAACAAGCGGGAGTTGAAAAATCAGATCTGGTAGTAGCTGTAACCGATCATGATGAACTCAATATCGTAGCCAGTATGGGAGCCAAGCTGCTGACCAAAAACGGAACCAAGACCATTGCAATGGTCAGCAACCCTGATTATATAAATGAACCTGTGACCATGCGAGAACAAGTGGGCATGAACATCATGATCTGTCCCGAACTTTCCCTTGCCTATGCAATGTACCAGATACTTTCGATACCTTCGGCTGTTGATGTCCAGGATTTTGTGGGAGGAATGGTCAAGATGATCGAGTTCAAAGTAAATGACGGGAATGTGCTGGTGAACAAAACACTTAAAGAGATACAATTTCCCCAGTGCAGCATGATCTCAGCCATATTCAGGGATTCCGATGTCATCATTCCGGGAGGGGGCGATATCATCCGCTCAGGTGACCGTGTGGTAATGATAGGCAAGGAAGAGGCCATACAGGAGATAAGGAAATGGTTCGAGGTCAGCAACCTGAGCAAAAAAGTGCTGATAGTAGGAGGCGGTACTGTTGGGTTCTACCTGGTTGAGCTGCTTCGGAAAAATGACTTTAACATCACACTGGTCGAAAAGGACCTGAAGCGGTGTGAAATGATTGCCGAGTCCCTGCCAAATATCATGGTCATAAACGGTGATGGCACTGATATGAAGATACTGGAAGAAGTAAATGTCCCTGGTATGGCTGCAGTGGTTTCTGTTACCAATAGTGATGAGAAGAACCTGCTATGCTCCCTGCTTGCCAGGCAGTTGGGCGCAAATAAGGTCTTGGCCCGGGTGGACAGGACCGAATACACCCAGTTGTTCGAGATGGTGGGTGTGGATGTGGCCATGAGTTCCAGGGAAGCTACCATCAACGAGGTGCTCAAGACCACGCTGCTCAAGACAGGCATTCAATCCATTGCCACACTGGAAGGTGAAAAAGCTGAAGTGCTTGAACTTACTGCCAGGTCAGGTTCCAGGATAGTAAAAAAGCCACTAAAAAGTGTCAAGTTCCCAAAAGATGCCATTGTCAGCACAATAGTACGCGAAAGTAACATAATTATACCTGACGGTAATGTCCAGGTACAACCACGTGATAAGGTTATTGTCTTCACCAAACTGGAAATGGTTTCAAAGGTGGAGGAACTTTTCAAGTAGGGCGGATCGCCTTTGTCATGGAATGACTTGAAGATTATATTGAGAGATGTGGGCAGCCTCTTACTGATAGTAAGCCTGCTTGCACTGGTATCCATTGCAGTGCCCCTGGTATTTTTGGAATATGGAGCCATTTATGCTATGCTGGTCACGTCAGTTCTGGCCGGCATTGCAGGACTGGGGTTAAAATCCATAGGCAGGACCAAAGATGAGATACAGCTTACGCATGCCATGGCCATCTCATCCATTGCATGGCTGGTAATCCCCTTATTTGGCAGCGTCCCGTATATCCTGATCGAAGGCATGTCCCCCTTAAATTCGGTATTTGAATCCACTTCGGGATGGACGGGCACAGGGCTCACTATGATAACGGCCCCATCACAACTTACCCATACCATCCAGTTCTGGAGGTCGCTTACCCAGTGGATAGGCGGAGTTGGGGTGATCGTGCTGATAATCAGCATCATAACCCGGCCCGGCACCAGTATGTACCACCTGTACCGTGCAGAAGGACGGGAAGAAAAGATATTCCCCAGAATCATGACCACTGTAAGAATGATATGGTGGATATATTTCCTGTTGACGATCCTTTCCATTCTAATCCTGCTCGTGGCCGGAATGCCTCTATGGGATTCCATAAACCACGGCATGACCGCCATATCCACAGGCGGCTTTTCAGTAAAGGATTCAAGTATCGCAGCTTATGATGACCCATTGATAGAACTTGCCCTGATACCGATAATGGTAATGGGTGCAATTCCATTTTTGGTACATTACAGGGTCCTGAAAGGGAACGTGGGTGCTTTTTTTAAAGATGTGCAGTGCCGCAGCCTGTTAATCCTGCTCTTTATAGGAGGGGGACTGCTTGTGGCAGAGAACTTCCCCAATTACGACTGGTTGTCAGGGTCCCTCAGGTATTCTGTATTCCAGGTAGTGTCAGGTTTGACCTGTACAGGCCTGCAGACCGCCACCATACACACCTGGGCACCCAATGCCAAACTTGTAATCATTCTATTGATGCTGATCGGAGGTGCTGCGGGTTCCACTGCCGGGGGTATCAAGATAGTAAGGGCCGCCGCCATGTTCGCAGGGATCGGGTGGTGGTATAAGAAACTCTCGCTGCCCCATGAGGTAGTAGTGGTCCAGAAGTTCGGGGATAAGGTACTGTCTGATGATGAAATGGGTGCACAGCTCAATGAAGCAGCCATCATCTCGTTCTTATGGGTGTTATTCCTGTTTGTGGGTATTTTCGTAATGCTGCATATCGCACCACCGCCGTACTATGTTGATGATGTTATATTTGAGGTGGTATCGGCACAGAGCAATGTGGGATTGTCCACGGGCATAACGTCGCCTGATATGATGTGGGCCGGTAAACTGATGCTGGTATTCAACATGTGGATAGGCAGGCTTGAGATCATACCCATTATTGTGACGCTCAAATTATTGCTGCGGCGTTTTGGATAAAGAACTTATCATATAAATTACGTTAAGAGTGGGTTATACAATGAGATTAAAAGTGGTCCTTAACACCCTGGGAATTATCCTGAAGTATATTGGGGCTTTGATGCTTATCCCTGCACTGGTGGGATTTTATTATTCCTGGCAGGACCCGGCCCAGTTCCCATCTGTTATGGTCTTTATATATTCGTTTTTGGTCACAACCTCAGTGGGTCTCACGCTGGAATATACCAATCGCAGCAGCGATGACTTCAGGAACAGAGAGAGTTTTGGCATCGTGGCTTTTGCCTGGCTCCTGGCAGCAATATTTGGCGCTTTGCCCTTCCTGCTGAGCGGAATGCATCCGGTGGATGCCCTGTTCGAGTCCATGTCAGGTTTTACCACCACAGGTGCCACCATTATGACAGATATCGAGTCCCATTCAAAGGCCTTGCTGTTCTGGCGCTGCTTCATGCAGTGGCTGGGCGGCATGGGTATCATTATGCTGTTTTTGGCCATCCTGCCCAAACTGGGAATAGCGGGCCGGCAGTTGTTCAGGGCAGAGGCGCCTGGGCCCACTGAAGATAAACTCAAGCCCAGGCTCAAGGAGACGGCCAAGATACTGTGGATGGTGTATGTGGTCATTTCAGCAGTTGAGTTCATTGCACTGTGGTTGGCCGGTATGGGGGTGTACGACAGCCTGACCCATACCTTCACTACCATGGCGTGCGGCGGGTTCTCACCCAGGGCCGATTCCATTGCAGCTTTCAACAGTCCCCTTATCGAGGGGATCATCGTTTTTTTCATGTTCGTAGCAGGTGCTAATTTTGCACTGCATTACAGGCTGATATATGTGGACCATAGAAGTTTGCTAAAGGACGGTGAGTTTAAGTTCTACAGTTTTATTGTAGTCTCTTCCGCTGCGGCGCTGACCTGGACACTCTGGAGGACGGGGACGTTTGAGGGGATCGGCACATCTTTCAGGTATGCCATATTCCAGGTGTTGTCTATAATAACAACAACGGGTTATGCCACCCATGATTTTAACACGTGGCCGGACTCGTCCCGCATGGTGCTGGTCATACTCATGTTCATTGGAGGCTGTGCAGGTTCCACTGCAGGCGGGATCAAGGTGGTGCGGCTGCTGTTGATGTTGAAGTACGCATACCGGGAACTGTTCAGGTCGCTCCAGCCAAAGCTGGTGCGGCCTATCCGGCTGGGTGAGCGGGTAGTACCTGAGGATGTGATGAACAGTATCTTCTCATTCATTATCCTGTATGTACTGGTGTTCATGACCAGTACGTTCATATTGAGCGAGTTGGGTGTTGGGGCCATCAGCGCTGCTTCGGCATCCATTGTGACGCTGGGTAATATCGGGCCAGGCTTTGACCTTGTGGGGCCGTGGTCTAATTTCAGTACCATACCTGATATGGGGAAACTTGTGCTTATTGGCAATATGTGGATCGGCAGGCTTGAGATTTTCACTGTGCTGGTGCTGCTGATCCCAGGGTTCTGGAAGGAGTGAGGGATGAGATTTAAAGTTGTCCTTAACATCCTGGGAATTATCCTGAAGTATATTGGGGTTATGATGCTTATCCCGGCACTTGTGGGATATTATTATTCCAGGCAGGACCCGGCCCAGTTCCCATCTGTTATGGTCTTTACATATTCGTTTTTGGTCACAACCTCAGTGGGGCTTGTGCTGCAATATACCAATCGCAGCAGCGGTGAGTTCAGGAACCGGGAAAGTTTTTGTATAGTGGCTTTTGCCTGGCTGTCAGCAGCAATGTTTGGCGCTTTGCCCTTCCTGCTGAGCGGAATGCATCCGGTGGATGCCCTGTTCGAGTCCATGTCAGGATTTACCGCCACCGGCGCTACCATTATGACAGATATCGAGTCCCATTCAAAGGCCTTGCTGTTCTGGCGCTGTTTCATACAGTGGCTGGGCGGCATGGGTATCATTATGCTGTTTTTGGCCATCCTGCCCAAACTGGGAGTGGCGGGCCGGCAGTTGTTCAGGGCAGAGGCGCCAGGGCCCACTGAAGATAAACTTAAGCCCAGGCTCAAGGAGACAGCCAAGATACTGTGGATGGTGTATGTGGTCCTTTCGGCGATACAGTTCATTGCACTGCTGGGTGCAGGAATGGGGGTATACGACGGCCTGACCCATACCTTTACTACCATAGCGTGCGGCGGGTTCTCACCCAGGGCAGATTCTATTGCAGCTTTCAACAGTCCTCTTATCGAGGGGATCATTGTATTTTTCATGTTCGTGGCAGGTGCCAATTTTGCACTGCATTACAGGGTGATATATGTGGACCATAGAAGCCTGCTAAAAGACAGCGAGTTCAAGTTCTACAGTTTCATTGTGGTCTCTGCCGCTCTGGTGCTGACTGTGACTCTCTGGATGACAGGGACGTTTGAGGAGATTGGCACATCCTTCAGGTATGCCATATTCCATGTATTGTCCATACTGACCGGAACGGGTTATGCCACATTTGATTATAACACATGGCCGGACTCGTCCCGCATGGTACTGTTCATGCTCATGTTCATTGGAGGCAGTGCAGGTTCCGCGGCAGGTGGTATCAAGGTGGTGCGGCTGCTGTTGATGTTGAAGTACGGGTACCGGGAACTGTTCAAGTCGCTCCAGCCAAAGCTGGTGCGGCCCATCCGGCTGGGTGAGCGGGTGGTGCCTGAGGATGTGATGAACAGTATCTTCTCGTTCTTTATACTGTATATACTGGTGTTCATGACCAGCACGTTCATACTTAGCTTGATGGGAATTGAGAAGGTCAGCGCTGTTTCGGCATCCATTGCGACGCTGGGCAATATCGGGCCCGGATTTGACCTTGTGGGGCCAAGTTCTAATTTCAGTGCCATACCTGTTTTGGGGAAACTTGTGCTTATTGCCAATATGTGGATCGGCAGGCTTGAGATTTTCACGGTGCTGGTGCTGCTGATACCAGGGTTCTGGAGGGAGTGAGCGGGTGGGTAAGTTTTGCATTTTTTGTGATTTCCCATTCATTACAGAGGAGAGAAGTAGAGGGATAAGTTGCAGTAGCAGGGATAAATGAAATATACAGACCTGTGCAGGATTAATATGTATGGTATGTATACTACCTGGTATGTAGAGTATCATTGCAAAGCACATAGAAGGCAAGGAGAAGCTGCATGAACAGGGGTTTGTGGTCTTTGACCTGGACGACTTCTAAGCTGCGTGAAGATTGCCGTTGAAAATTGACCTTTTTTCCCACCAATTTTGACCCACCTTCAAATGACTTTTCTTACCTTCAATAGTCACTATTTTCCACAAGATCAAACGTTCTGGATTTTTTGGGGACTGACCTCCCAAAATCCTCCACTTTGTGAATCAATAATGATTGCCGTATTCTTCAATTTCTCTTTACTTCTGGAATTGTGCCCCTTTCGTCTACAACTCTTGCCAGTGATATAGGGGGCATGTGTCCCTTTAGTAAAACGAACCTAAAGTACGGTATTTGGGGTGTACTCCATGTTCACAAGGATATCTTGTATCCTGTATAGAAAACCATATTATCAAACCCCTATAAAAAGGAAGATATGAAAAATCTGGCATGCCCCATATGCGGCCGTCCCGCAGACAACCTAATAAATGGCAGATGTAAGGACTGCTTTCTCAAAACCTTTACCCTGGCCCGGATACCCCATATAGTCCGCACTATTATCTGCCCTTTATGCGCTTCAGTGAAAAAAGGCGGGCACTGGGAAGGAAATACTGCTGAACTTGAAGATGTCATACAGGAAGGGATCAAAGAAGCACTCAAGCTCAATTCCGATGCAGGGGACGCACATGTCTCGATCGATCTCACCAATAGCGACCCGTCCATATACCATGCAGGCATCAGGATAGATGCCAGCGTCAAGGAAATCAGGACCAATGCAGCACTCAAAACAGAAGTGCGGGTCTCAAGAGAGACCTGCGACACCTGCAGCCGGATAGCAGGTGGCTATTACGAGGCAATGGTCCAGGTGAGGGCAGAAGGGCGCTTTCCGGATGAAGAAGAACAGTTGCAGCTTGTTGAGTTAATTGAAGAAGTGATCGAGCGGCAGTACAGGAAAGGATACCGGCTGGCTTTTATCACAAAA
This sequence comes from ANME-2 cluster archaeon, assembly GCA_014237145.1. Taxonomy (NCBI): domain Archaea; kingdom Methanobacteriati; phylum Methanobacteriota; class Methanomicrobia; order Methanosarcinales; species ANME-2 cluster archaeon. The sequence continues at coordinate 3,286 of JAAXOC010000080.1, read as the reverse complement.
GTCGATGAACTGCCTGAAGGGACGGATGTATATATTGGTTCCAACAGTTCTGCACGGCAGGCATGCAAACTGGCAGCCGAACGTTTCGGGTGCAGTTATTCGGAATCCCCCTCCCTGGTTGGTAAAAAGGACGGCAAGGATATCTACAGGATCACATACAGTCTAAGGCTGCCTAGGTTCGTACCCGGTGATATTATCAATGCAGGCGGAGATACCGTACTTATCAGGCATTCCGGCAAGAGGACATCAGGATTGCTTCTCGGGTCCGGGCTGGAGTTCTCTGAGAATACCAACAGGTTAAAGGATGCTGTGAAGATCGCAGATATGGGAGATGCAGTGGATACGGTGCTGATTTCGGTAGAAGATGATATCGTGCAGGTAATGCATCCTACGACATTCAAGCCCGTAACATTGAAAAAACCGGCACACCTGTCCGGCAGGGGCGGTGAGGATATCAGGATCGTTATTATCAGTGATGAAGTATTCATATTGCCGCCATATCAGGAAAATGAATGAAATGAAGGCGCTGGTGGTACCAAAAGAGCAAGCAGAAGCTGTCAGGCTGAGACTGCTTGAGCAGGGGTGCCTGGATACAAAGCGTAAATTATCTAAAAGGGGGAAGCACCTGGAAATCCCAATTACCGGGGCGGTCCCGCCTGAATTTAAGTCTTACCCGGTCGTTTGGCCTGATGATGCTAAATACTACGAACCTGAACCCACTCTGAGGGACCTGATGAGGGCGCATCTGGATAATGATAAACTGGCACTGCTGCCAGGGGGTTGGCAGATGATCGGTGATATTGTTGTCATTTACCTGCACAGTGACCTGTATCCGGAGAGAAAACAAGTGGGTGATGCAATGTTTAAGCTATACCCGAACTGCAAGAGCGTATATCTGGACAAGGGCATAAGTGGAAAACTGCGGCGTCCCGGACGGGAACTGGTGGTTGTCAGGGATTGGGTGGATGACCCTGCCATTACGGTGCATAACGAGAATGGATGCAGGTTCAGGCTGGATGTTACTAAGGTTATGTTCAGTAAGGGCAATTTGCAGGAGAAGATGAGGATGAGCCGGCTGGGGAAAGGTGATGTTGTGGTGGATATGTTCGCAGGTATCGGGTATTTCACCATACCAATAGCGGTTCACTCACATCCTGATAAAATAATTGCCATCGAAATAAATCCCGAATCCTACCATTACCTTGTGGAGAATATTCGGCTCAATGGCGTTGAGGGAATTGTGGACCCGGTACTTGGGGATTGTGCTGAAATGACACCGGTCTTATCAGCAGACCGGGTGATAATGGGGTATGTGGGTAATACCCGTCATTATCTCGAATATGGTATAAAAGCGCTGAGATCCGGGGGAATCCTGCACTACCATGATACCGTGCCTGTACACCTGGTACCGTCCAAACCCACTGGCCAGATCAGGGACGAAGCCTGTAAACAGGGCCGCCGGGCTGAAATACTGGACTGGCACAGGATCAAGAAATATTCTCCGGGCGTATGGCATGTGGTGGTAGATGCCATGATAACATGAATTGTGCCGCCGTTAATTATTGATAGTGATAAATACCATCTTTTCTTGGAAGGTACATAGCCATAGCGAAAGGAATGGGTTGTAACTTCCTAAATTACCCACTTCATTCTTAATTAGAAAAGCTTAGCCTGCGCCCCAGAATTGCTTAACGATAAAAACAGAAAAGGTTACACATCATGTTGTGTGTATACACTACATAATAAGACCAATCTGAAAAAATTTTTATTTGACACAGAATATCTTGGATGTTCTCTAAGCCCGTTTGTGAAGGATCTTCCAGGACTCCGAAAAGAATACCGTGAAATAAGAAGGGGACCTGCTATACCAATCGCTGATGTCAAGCGAATATGTGTTCAGGGAGATTTTATTAAAGTTTTGGAGTCGACTAAACCATCGGGTAAACATGAGCAATTTAAAGCACAGTGAATCCTTCAACTTCTGCACAAACAGGCTATATATTCAACTAACAGGGAAATATTCCGATAATTATTTCCCTCTACTCTATACACTCAATAAACACCATCTCATAATCCACAAACTGTACCCGCCAGTCACGGGGTAAGTACATCCGCTCCCCTTCAAGATGTTTCGCCAGTGTGTCCAGCCCCGCGATGTCGGCCAGCCCTTTAAATCGCAGTATCACGATACCGCAGGGGTCCCTGTTGTTGTCGATAAAAAAGTTTACCCCTTCCACGTCCTGTTCATACACTTCATGCAGGAATAGGTGTGTTCCTTTTGTAGTCTTGAATTTATACCCGGTATCCATCACCAGGCTGTTCAATATCCATCACACACCCTGAAGAAGTTCAAGAGAAGCTCATCCCCTTTTTCGGTATGGCTTACTTCAGGGTGCCACTGCACACCGAACAGCGGCCTGGTCTTGTGCCGCATGGCCTCGATCTCACACACATCACTGCGGGCCAGTTGCACGAAGTCAGGCGGCAGGCCTGTGACCTCATCGGCATGGGACGCCCATACAATGGTGCTGGGTCCCAGTTCCTTCAATATTTCATCCTCATCTATTATCTCCACCTGGACGGCAGCATACCCGCCCTTGTGTCCTGTGGCAATCTCGCCGCCGCAGGCCCTTGCTATCAACTGGTGACCCAGGCAGATGCCAAGTATGGGCAGGTCAAGTTCCTGCACCATCTCTTCAGCCCGGCCTACGCGGTCTATGCTTGGCCCGCCGCTGATGATAAGGCCGTCAGGTTCCATTGCAAGTATCTCTTCATTGCTAAGGGTATTGGCAATAATGTTGCTCTCTATATCCAGGTCGCGCACAGCCCTGTGGATGAGGTGGCAGAACTGGCCGTAGTTGTTTACTACAAGGATCTTCAGGTCACTCATAATTGCAACATAGTTATCAGGGTAATTGATAAATCTATCTTTTTACCGGAAATGATGATCTTAAAAACACTTCACTGCTCATATTTGATGTGAAAAAGTGTATATTTAGAAATGTATATGATCTACAGGCTTTCATGCATGAATAAAGAGTGCAGGGACGCACAATACAGCATGTTAAGCAGCATGGTAAGACTTAGATTGATCCTGCCTCTAAATATATATTCTCATTTTTATATAAAAAATCAATCATAAATCTTAACTACATTCATCCCAGCCCATACCTCAGGCTTGGACAATAATGAGATTATGGAAAAACGAAGATGCCAGGGTGCCACTTGCACTGATAGGAGTGCTGTTCGTACTAATATCAGCCGGTACTTCATTGAAATTATCACA
>JAAXOC010000079.1 GCA_014237145.1 ANME-2 cluster archaeon | reverse complement strand
CAGGCCGGCATTCCATGTGTCACCGGAAAGACGCTGGGTCAGGCAAGATAAAATCGTATGGGTTGGGGTTTGGAAGCGGGGAAAATAGCCCCCGGGCTTCATTCGGATAATACAGCCACAGTCCGGACAGCGAAATCGACGCAGCCATAATCCTGTTGCAAATCCATCGAAATAGGCGAGCACATACCCATGCCCCCAGACTCTGACGGAATTGCACCGGGGGCAGGCGTGAGGCCTGGTCCATTTAAAATGGCAGCCCTGTTCATAAATATCCTTGAGTTTTACGCAAACAGAAATTATCATGGAGTCCTTGTTTTGTGGGGTCGGTAAAACGCCCCGGTCTTTTTGGGGTGCTCCGGTCGGCCAACCGTCACCCCATTTTTTTTGCATAAAAAAAGCCTCCTTGCCGGAGGCTCATCTAATTTGAAAATTTCTTCCCGTTTGTCAATGATTATGAAAATCCTGCAGACTGCCGCTCCTTTATTTGCGGGGATCTACACCGCACAACGGCATTCATCACAACAATAGGCCTGTCCTCTAAAACAGCCTCTGCAAATACAGAAATGGAAATCGCACCATCGACATTGAATAAGAATCAGTAACACCTCGGGCATGCCTCCGGCCTTGCAAACAGCCGGAAGGTGCAATAGATAGGAAGTATGGTGTGGGAGCTTCCGGATGCTTGCGGTAGCTCTTGCCTAAAGCCCGAAGGTGCAACTTCGGGCTTTTCTGTCTATTTCCTTTTAGAATCGCAAATCGTGGGTCAAGGTACAAGAGATCCGGTTAGTCAGAGCCAGACAGGCGTTCCTTTCAACCGGCGTGAACCGACAGGCAGGTCGAATCAAAGGAATGATATGGATTGTTGAATCCTCATGGAATTAGCCGGAATGAAATGGGGAATAAAATGAACAACATAATAATACCGGCAACATAATGGCAAGATATCTGAAATTAGCTTAACCTTCCATTTCATCGAAACCCCCAAATCGTTATCACCACAAAGTGGTATTTACGTAATATAATTCATAATTATTATGTAATTTACCCCACAATTACATAGTTTATTATGTGATTTAGAATGGCTCTCTTCCCCCTCTAATTGATTTAACAGCTTGATATCCTTCACTTCTCCACAATATCAAGCATAACCACTTGAATTTGCATGATTTTTGCGTATATAATGGGTGAAATAATAATTGGCTTAAGTTTTATTATAGGTTTCGAAAAAGGAGGTTCAGATGAAAAGATGTTTTGCCATGGGAGTGACATTAATATTATTTTTAACATTTGCAATCATACCAGCATCTGCCGAACTATCAATAACTATAGAAGATTTAGGAACACTTGGAGGGACTTATAGCCAACCTGTAGCAATCAACGAGCAGGGTCAGGTCGTAGGTTATAGTGGTACAAAAGTTTGGAATGAAAGCCATGCTTTTATATGGAATTCAACTGATGGAATGATAGATATAGGTGTACTTAGTGGTTACTATAGCACCCCTGTAGCAATCAATGAGCAGGGTCAGGTACTAGGTCATAGTGCGGGAGTCGCGAGTGGAAAACATGCTTTTATATGGGATTCAACTGATGGGATGCAAGATTTAGGAACACTTGGAGGGGTGCTTAGTGACCCTTTAGCAATCAACGAGCAAGGTCAGGTCATAGGCCAGAGTTTAACAGGATACCCCCATCAATACCATGCTTTCATATGGACGCCAACTGATGGGATTCAAGATATAGGAACACTTGGAGGGACTGGTTATTCCGACGCTGTAGCAATCAATGAGCAGGGTCAGGTCATAGGCACTTGTTTCTCCTCGTCGCCTTGGGAATCTTATGGTTTCATATGGACGCTAACTGATGGGATTCAAGATATAGGGCATCTCGGCGGGGGAAAAAGCGGCACTACGGCAATCAATGAGTTGGGGCAGGTAATAGGCTATAGTCAAATAAAATCAGGTGAATGGCATGCTTTTATATGGGATTCAACTGATGGGATGCAAGATTTAGGAACACTTGGAGGGACTTCTGGCTATCCTGTGCATCCTGTGGCAATCAACGAGCAGGGGCAGGTAGTAGGCTATAGTTACACAACCTCAAATGAACAACATGCTTTCATATGGACGTCAACTTATGGAATACAGGACTTAGGGACACTTGGAGGGACTTATTATAGACCTATAGCAATCAACGAGCAGGGGCAGGTAATAGGCACGAGTTATACAGCCTCAAATGAACAACATGCTTTCATATGGACGTTAGCTGATGGGATACAAGATATAGGGACGCTTGGTGGAGTTTATAGCATCCCTGTAGCAATCAATGAGCAGGGGCAGGTCGTAGGTTATAGTTATACAGACTCAAATGAACAACATGCTTTCATATGGACGTCAACTTATGGAATACAGGACTTAGGGACACTTGGAGGGACTTATTCTAGACCTATAGCAATCAACGAGCAGGGGCAGGTCTTAGGTTGGAGTTATACAGCTTCGAGTGATACAGTCTTGACTGAAAGCCATGCTGTAATATGGACTATTGGATTGTCCCCAATTACACCCGTAGAAAAGATTGAAGCGATTATCGATGATATAAGAAGCTTAGTTCAAGATGGTACGTTGAATGACGGACAAGGTAATTCATTAATTACAAAACTGGAAACAGCCGAAAGAAAACTAAACGAAGGAAACATAAACGCAGCATGCAATCTTCTCGGCAAGCCATTTGTAAATCATGTCCAAGCACTCATTAATGCAGGAATACTTTCAGAAATCCAAGGACAACAGTTGATTGATGCAGCAAATAATGCAGTTGAATGTGAATAGAAGTAAATCCCAGACGAAATATATAGGAGCTTGCTTTTTGGATGGATGAGTATGTCAAATGGTTCCTTGTGTGTCAAAGACAATGTAAATACAAGATGTTGTCATGGAAATCAGGTCCAGGAGAGCAGCGTTCAATGGTGGGCCTCAGGGTATGGTATCCGGTGCAGATTTCTGCTATATGTACGAAACCGCTCCGCGGTAATTTTAGCCCCCGTTTTTATAATGGTTCCGAACCAAATTGTTTTTTCGAATTTATATGCAGCTTTTTTGACCGGAGTGGTAAATTTCCTCTTTACAGATATAAATGACCATGCGATGTTAATGTTTGAAATTATAATGAAAAGAGAAAGTGGATACTTTACCCATATAGCAGTTTACATGCCAGAATGAATGCGGCTTCGTACACATCTGTTTTATCAATCATCCCGCCCATCAGATTGACCGTCAGATTTTTTCTTACCTCAGCCATTTAGCAGCGAATCCAATATTTAATTGGGATTGTTGCGGGACGATAGATAGAACACTTATTATCTATCTGCAAAAAAAGTGGCTGGTCGAAACTGCATATTGCTCCAACGACCTTGCAGATATCAGCCGCAGCATTTTTCAACGATGTTTGAAAATAATCACAACGGGCCAAAACTTGCTAAAATAGCGGTTCACGTGGTACCGCGGGGATCACCAAAGCATATCGGTAAAATTTCTTTAATTTCCAATTACTAAGATCGTCTCAATAAATCACAGGTTGATGCCAGCATGGGATACTGGCAAGGTACATGAAATCGGCATTTTGTCATTGATTGAAATGATCTCTGATGCATTTTTCTTGACATGTAATGTTCTTTTAATAGTGTCCCAAGTAGGTTAAGTTACAATGGAGAAACCCCTCAAATTGTGCCTACCACGCTCCTGACAGGACGTTAATTATTCTGTTGGGAGCCTAAGTCTAAGTAAAACGACCTTTTCACAAAACCAATTTCTGTAAAAAGGGGGTAAAAAAATGGCAAAAACAGAAAATATGTTAATCGTTGTAAATAGCATCGAGCCTTATAGTCAGTTTGCTACCTATTTGGATGCTTTTATGGCAAAAAATTTGGGTAATGTCCCTAAAGTTACCATATTTTACGGGCCTGAATGTGTCAGTCTGACTAAGAAGGGCGAATTGGCCAAGATAACTATACCTGATGAAATGAAAGAGCTAATCGCTGGCCAAATTGAAGGACTATCCTCCTCTGATTTACCGGATAACTTAGAGCAGATGGCCCGCTTCCAGAAAAACGAATTGGGAGTTGCCATTGCTTCTTGTGGGACTGCCAATGTAATTGAGGGTTTTGCCAAGACAATAGACGATACCTCAAATATTGAGGATTTTATAGTTCCTTTAAAGCTTCCCCAGGTATGGGAGGCAATTGATGAAGCTGATAAAATTATGTTTTGGTAAAAATGTGTTCATTACATCGGTTATCAGGACTTTTAAAAAGGCATGGATGGGTGGTCCCCTGAGAAAAAGGAGGGTTGCAAGAATACATTAAAGGAGTTTGTGAGGGATGGGGGACCTTGGTGCTATAAACTTTCTGCACCAACGTCTCCTTATGCCGCTGTTTAACGGAGTTTGGGGGAAACATGATGGAATTCAAAAAGCCAAAACGGATCTTTGAAGACAGCGGAATAGTTGATCCTGTCATCGCTTATCATGTTGAGATGGAAGATGTGGTTAACACGAAGGGCCAGGGCATCAAGACCATGGTTGACCTGGGCAGGTACTTCTCCATATTTGCACCCAGGCAAAGCGGGAATATCCGTTGACGGTTATCCAAATTCTAAAGCTCATGGAGCGCTTCCCCATGGGTGACCAAACCCAGGACTTCGGTTTTGGCCAGACCCAGGCCATGCACGTGTTTATCGAGGCCAGTCGACTGGCCTTTGCCGACCGATCCGTATGGATGGGCGACACCGACTTTGTGGATCTGCCGGTCAACGGGCTCATCAACGATGATTACGTGGCCATGTGCTACCTCTCAGAATACCTGACCCTGAAAGTCTCAGAATAAGCTACCCCGCCGCTCGGATATCCTGATACCCCGCCCGAGACTATCCCGCTAAAAATAAGAAAGGACTATCCCGCCCCCTTTGAAAAAATATCCCCTCTGTATTAAAGGAATCGGTTTGCAGACGTCAACCTAACACAGAGGGGATAAAACGATGCCGCCGACTGCGACATACAAAGATATTAAAGCATATCAGGACAACGTAGAAAAGAATAAAATCACACCACATCACTTACCCCCGTGCCCCCAATGCCATGTTGAATCGCTATATTTCAAATTGCACGCATACCGTGAGAGACGCTTTTTGGTTATCGTCGAAATGTTAATCCAATCCGCTTACTGCACCTTGGTTCGGTTCAGATGTCCCGGCTGCGGTAAGACCATCACCAACTACCCGGACTTTTCGATTCCTTACAAACGCTACACCCGGCAGACAATCATGGGCTTTGCCGGTA
>JAAXOC010000078.1 GCA_014237145.1 ANME-2 cluster archaeon | reverse complement strand
AAACATGTTCTGAAAAATAGAGATTATGAACCTTCGGTTCTCAATGGCATTTTCCTGTTTAGCTACATTCGCCTCCTTAAACATCTTCACACTTTCAAAAATGTCATTTATACCTGTAGGGACATTTTTCATAAGGTCATAGAAGTTATCCCATTCCATCTGGAAATCTTCTAACAACCTGGTCGGTGAATATTTTGAACGTGCAATCTCTTTGGAAAGAGTCTTGACATCACTCATAATATTATACTCTGGGTCAAGATCAAGACAGGTACTTTCTATAAGTACAAGGGCCCTTTCCAGGAGTGAGAAGGTCCTCGGCAGGGATAGGTCATATTTCAGTGCAAGTTTGACAAAATCATCACTATGGCGTTCGCCCTTACCATAGTGCTGTCTGGTAATAAGCTCGTCAACATCCCATTTGAAGGCATGGATATCGATATCATCCGGGCTTTTACGTGCCAGTTTAAGGAATGATCTGGCCGCCAGATCCACATCTTTTATATAGACACCATAGAATATCGAGTACATTCCTTTTTTGATCTCCGAGTCCAGTTTACCCACTGCGCCGAAATCCAGGTATGCGATGCCGCCATCCTTCATTACAAATATGTTACCGGGATGAGGATCAGCATGGAAGTATCCATCAATGTAAACCATCCTTAGAAAGCTGGACGAGATGAGTTTTGCGATCCTCTTTCTTTTATCCAAACTAAACGTCCTGAAATCCCTTAGCGGCACTCCATAGATATGTTCCATTACCAGTATTTTATCACTTGTAAGTTCCCAGTATACTTTGGGAATGCGAACCTGTTTGATATTCTTGTAATTCTCCCTGAAACGTTCCATATTAAGGGCTTCATTGCGGTAATCAAGTTCACGGTTAAGCATTATTTTAAATTCCTCAAGGAAACCGTCGATATCGATCTGGGTTTTGATCCTCAGGAGTTTTACAAAGATGAACTTAAGGTCATAGAGTATATCCAGGTCAAGATTGATCACGTCCATCATACCAGGCCTGGCGATCTTGACCACCACATTCTCCCCATTCAATACAGCTTCATATACCTGGGCAATAGAGGCACTGGCTATTGGCTCTGTGTTAAATTTATCAAAAATATCTATGGAATATCTCCCGGTTTCTTTCGATCCGGGACAGAAACCCAAACTTAATGCTGGCTGCATTCTTTCAAAATCATAGGGCTTTACCATTTCCTGGAGCTTCTCAAGTTCTTTGCCATATTCAATTGGTATAATATCAGGTCGTTTGCTCATGGCCTGGCCGAGCTTGATGAATGTGGGCCCCAGTTCCTCAAATGCCATACGCAATTTGACGGAATTTGACTTGCGATCAAAGTCGATAGGACAGGTACAAAGATCCACAGATTCTTGTTTCTGCTTATATTCTTTTAATAAAATGCTGTAAAGTTTATATTTATGAAAAACCTGCAGGATTTTAATATACCGTTTGATCTTGTTAAACATCTCACTAAATATTTGTGTGTATATGCTTATAAAGATAGTCTTTCCAGATACCAGCAATAACTAAAATGATGAAATATATTCCACCATCGAGTCGAATATCTTTTTACCATCCTTGGAACCGAGAATATTTTCAGATGCCCGCTCCGGATGAGGCATCATCCCAAGTATGTTACCCTGCTCATTAAGGATTCCCGCAATGTTCTCACTGGACCCGTTGGGGTTTGCCTCACTGGTAGCATTACCCTGCTCATCCACATACCTGAATGCGACCCTGTCCTGTGAGTTAAGTTCGGATAAGGTGTGCTCTTGTGCAAAATAATTGCCTTCCATGTGTGCAATGGGTATCCTGATGACCTGGCCTTTTTTGAAAGAATTTGTGAACGGGGATGTATTATTATCCACCCTCAGGTTGACCCGATCACACCTGAACTTCGGGTAGCAGTTGGTCATAAGTGCACCAGGCAATAATCCAGATTCCACCAGTATCTGGAACCCGTTACATATACCCACTACAGGCAGTCCCTTATCCGCCATCTTCCTGACCGAATTCATAATGGGTGCCCTGGCAGCTATAGCGCCTGCCCGCAGGTAATCGCCGTACGAGAATCCTCCGGGAACTACCACGCCATCATATCCTTTTAGTTCGTCCTTGTACCAAACAAGTTCGGCATCCACGCCCACAACCTCAGTGAGCACATACTGCACATCATAGTCGCAATTGCTGCCGCCGAACTGGAGTACAGCGATCTTCATCCTGATTCCTCTATTTCTATATCATAATTATGTATCACAGGATTTGCCAGCAGCCGCCTGCACATCTCATCCACCCTGGATTTGGCCTCATCCCTGGAAGGCGCATCAAGTTCGAGAACAAAACATTTTTGCATTTCCAGTGAATCAGTTGGAAATCCCAGGTGTTCGAGTGCCTTCTGGATAGTAGTAGCTTCGGGATCAAGCATCCCGCTTTTTAGCCCGATGGTAACTTCGGCATGGTATTTCATTTTGTAGACCTCAAAATCTGATCACCTGTGATAGGAGCAGAATGATAATTACTTTTTCGGTATTTCTTTACATATTCTCTGGTGCATGTAAGCCCAGAGTGTCAAGCACGATTGATAACACATTCCTTGCACAGTCCACCAGTACCAGCCTTGAATCCCGCAGGGAGACTTCGGCATTTAGCACAGGTACGTACCTGTAGAACTGGTTGAAAGAATCGGCCACTTCCCTTGCATATGTGGCAAGATGATGGGGTTTTAGATCCACAGCTGCCGTATCGATAACTGCAGTAAGGCGGGCCAGATGTTTTATTAGTTCGATTTCCTGGTCTTCCACCAGTATGGATATGTTATGTTTAAGGTCTGCCAGCTTTACACCTGATCCTTTAGCATTGGCCAGTATGCTGCATGCCCGGGCATGGCTGTACTGGATGAACGGGGCACCCTGTTTCTCAAAATCCAGTGCCTCACGCCAGTCAAACACCGTGGATTTTTCTGGTGACACCTTAACAACATCATACCTGACTGCTCCTATACCCACGAAGTTCGCTACTTCCTGCTTAAAATCATCTGATGTGTCAGGCCTGCGTTTCTCCACTTCCACCATTGCCTGGGTATTTATCTGGTCCAGCAGTTCATCGGTACTGATGAACTTACCCCGCCTGGTGCTCATACTGCCTTCGGGCAGGGATACGAACTCGAAGATCACGATCTCAGGTTCGTTCTCATCAAGTGCATTCAACACTGCTTTCAACTGACCGGATATCAGTTTATGGTCCGCTCCCAGCACATCTATCATCCTGTCGCAGTGTCCGGCCTTCCATAGGTGGTATGCCAGGTCCCTGGTTGTGTACAGGGATGTGCCGTTACTGCGCTGTATCACCAGTTTTTTCTCAAAACCATAATCAGACAGATCGACCATCAGGGCACCATCATCAATGACAGTCCTGCCCGTATCCTTTATTCGGCTCACTGTGGTGCTGACACTGCTATTACGGACATATGTGGATTCCCAGGCAAATGAATCATGGTGGATGTTCATGCGCCCCAGGGTCTGTTTGATACCTTCCATGGCAAGATCAACAGCATGTTTGAAGCGCTCTGTCACGTCCGGGTCACCGTGTTCGATGCGCTGGATCAGTTCATCGATCTCGGCCTTTTTATCAGGTTCGTCGTTCAACACCCTGTTTGCCTGGATATAGATGTCTGCGATGGCATGGTCTGATTTCTTTTCAGTATCAAAATCAAAATGCTCCAGCGCCCATGAGACAATGGCTATCTGCCTGCCCATGTCATTGATGTAGTACTGGGTCTCCAACTCATACCCTGCTTTTTCCAGGATGCGTCCAAGTGTATCCCCGATAATGGAATTGCGGATATGTCCCACATGCAGGGGGCCGTTGGGGTTGGCAGAGGTGTGCTCCAGAATGACTTTTCCGCGCCCGGTCTGGCTCCCGTAATCGTGTCCCTGTGCTCGTATGGCAGACACGGTCCGGTCCAGGAAGGTCTGGTTGATAAAGAAATTGAGATACGGCCCCTTTGTTTCAACTCTGTCGATAAGTCCGTTTTCAGGTACATTGATGGATGCAGCCAGCATTGAGGCTATATCAGCCGGGCTTTTCCTGCATACCGGAGCCAGCCTGAACGCTACCGATGAGGCAATATCTGCATGGACCGACTCCTCAAGGCTCAGGTATGTTACTTCCAGACCGTTTGATTCAAGGGCAGAGGTCAAGGCTTGGGTAACCTGTGATTTAAATTGTAAGAACATGGTTCATCAGCGTCCTGGTATTTAAGGGGGTGTAGATAGATGGCCATCTACATAATTGTATCTTTGTGATGACTTATTCCTTGGTTCTATGTGTCAGAAAAGCAAGGATAAGCACCATAAAGGCAGTCAATATTCCAGGGCCTGGCAGTTCACCCAGGCTTTTGAAAAAATCATTACTTCCAGTTTCAGGCATATCCTTTGGTATATCCTGGGTATCTATTATCTCAGCGGAATCATCACCTATCACTGCTATCCGGATGGTGACAGTGGGTTTTTCAAGCAGATGGAAATTGTAAACCCCGGGCTCATCAAGCTGCAGTCGGGTGCGCTGCCTGAAGGACATGTATGATTCATTTGTAGCTTCACCGGTGGTCTCATTCACGAAAATGTTCTTGTCACATATCAATGTGAACCAGCGTCGGTTCCTGTCATTATTGAAAAAGGAGATGTTCTGGCCCTGCTGGAAGGTGGTTCCTTCAGGATACACAGAGAACCCTTCTGTGGGTTCCTCTGCTACAGGTACATTTATCGTGATGACAGGGTCAATGGCCCAGACAGGCTGGATGATTGCAAGGAGTATCAGTACAGTAATGGTTTTCTTCAGCATACACATCACCACTGAGTAATTTCATACATCATAATTTGTAATTATTCAGCCCTTCTCTCATTTAATAATTATTTTTCGTCTCAGGCTTTCAATAATTCAGTCTATTCTTTTTTTCTTACTATCATGATAGCGAGAATAAGCATCATTAATGTAGCAATTGTGCAAAAACCAGGTATATCTTTCATGGCTGCCCATGGATTATTTTCCTCTACAACTTCCTGTTCATGGGAAGGGGACTGGTTTGCCTGAGGCTCATTGTCGGAATCGTAATCTACAACTGTTAACTGAACTGTAACTGTCGGTTTTTCTTCCAGATAGAAATTATAAGTTCCAAGGTCATCAAATTGTACGGATAAACTTCTTCTGAATGTCAGGATGTTTGGAGGAAACAGGTTTTCTTCACTGACCAGGGTAAATGGTCTTCTGTGCAGATCCTCGTTCTTAAATGTAACAGTCTGACCTTGTTCTACTATATTTTCAAATGGATACATCAGGACAAAACCCCCGGTTTGGTTCTCCAGGGTTCCAGGTCTGATATAGATAAGTAGATCCGAGGCTGTAACAGGCTGCATAATTACTATCAAAGCCAGGATTAAAATTATTGTTCTTAACATAGTAATCCTCAACATATATGTAAATATATTTAGACATGTTATAGTATAAATATTGCTCTCCCATCATTACTGCTGATAAGTGTGTCCCGGTCGTTTTCAGAAAAATATATACGTGATCATTTCAATAATCATTGAAATGCCACATAACCCGATATTTGGTGCAAAAAAATGTCAGACAAGAAGAAATTAGGATTCTTTGAGAAATATCTCACAATGTGGATAATTGTCTGTATCATTGCAGGTCTTTTATTAGGCAAGACATTTCCAGCAGTGGCAACTTCTATCAATTCAATGCAAGTATACAGTGTATCCCTGCCCATTGCAGTTCTGCTGTTCTTTATGATTTTTCCTATCATGGTGCAAATTGATTTTAAACAAGTCATTAAAGCTGGTAAGACACCCAAACCTGTTTTAACAACATTATTCGTAAACTGGGGGATAAAGCCCTTTACAATGCTTTTTTTTGCCTGGGTCTTTATGAAAGTAATATTCACTCCATTCTTACCAGATACTGTTACACCTACGTTGATGGGAGATATGGACCTGCCCTCGCAATACTTTGCCGGAATGGTATTATTGGGCATTGCTCCTTGTACGGCTATGGTGCTCGTGTGGGGTTATCTGGTAAAAGGTAATCAGGGTCATACACTGGTCATGGTTGCCATCAACAGTCTGGTCATGTTAATATTATATGCACCCATGGCACGATGGTTATTGGGGGTCGGTGAAATCTTAGTGCCCTGGCAGACCATAGCTCTGTCAGTGGGATTATATGTAGGTGTGCCGTTGGTGGCAGGCTACTTTTCCAGAAAAGAGCTGCTTATGAGAAAAGGTGCCGATTGGTTTGGGAATACATTTTCCCCTGTGATGCACAATATTGCTATTTTAGCATTGCTGATAACCCTGATCACTCTGTTTAGTCTTCAGGGTGACGTGATCATTAAGGAACCTTTAGTCATATTGATGATAGCTGTACCGCTGTTGATCCAGGTGTTTTTCATCTTTATCCTTGGTTACGGCATATCCGGATTAATTGGTCTGTCATATGAAGATGCAGCGCCTACCGCACTGATAAGTGCGAGTAATCATTTTGAAGTGGCAATTGCTGTATCCATCATGCATTTTGGTCTTAACTCGGGTGCTGCATTGGCAACAGTAGTTGGAGTCCTGATTGAAGTACCGGTAATGCTGGCACTTGTAAAGATATGTCTTAAGTCCAGGAATTTATTTAATTGAAATATATGGAGAAGTCATGGTTAAATTGATAATCGATGAAGCAAAATGTAACGGCTGCGGCGATTGTGTAAAAGTGTGCAAGAGCCGGAGCCTGGAAATACATGATGGAGTATGTATTGCGACCAAGCCGGATGAATGCAAACTCTGTATGCTGTGTAAGGTAACCTGCCCAAGCAGGGCCATTGAGATCGAGGTATGAACTTATGGATAAAAAGGAAGGGTGCAGTTGTTTTAATGCTGCCCTCGTGGACTATGCCCTGAAGAAAAAGAAAAGCAGCCTGCACGAGGTCACATGTCCGGTGTGCCACAAGACCTTTACCACAAACTGTGAAGGGGATGAAGTAGTATGTTTTGACTGCCGGAAAGGTCTCAAGCACAAGGTCGAAGTGCTGGGTATAGGGGGAAAGCAGTACAATGATACGCTGAATGCGGTAGTGCAAGCTGTGCTGGGGACAGAGTTTCGGGTCATACCTGTAACAGATATTGAGAGCATAATGACCTACGGGGTGGCTGTTACTCCTGCTGTGGTGGTTGACGGTAAGGTGATGTGTGAAGGGAAGGTGCCTGAAAATAGTGAGATATGTGAGTGGATTGGTAAACAAGGCGGTAGCTGAAAAAAGCTTGCTTAACAATCTGATTGATGGTCCCGATATAGGATTATTCTCAATTGTCCCACATTTGCTGCACCGACACAGGGAAATATACCCACGTTGCCGGATTTGCAGTAACATTGTATGGTTTCCATTTATCTCACCTCTATCACGCAACCATATTTCCAAAAATGATCCCTGATACAAGGGCTGCAAATATCACCAGGGCAATGTAAAGACCTGTTCTTTTTGTGCCCATTATCCTGGATATTACGATCATATTGGGCAGGCTGAGAGCCGGCCCGGCCAGCAGCATGGTCAGTGCAGGTCCCTTGCCCATACCCAATTTTGTCAATGCACTGATTATGGGCACCTCAGTAAGTGTGGAGAAATACATTAATGACCCCGAGACCGAAGATATCAGGTTTGCTGAAATACTATTTCCTCCCACCAGGGTTGCGACAAATTCACCTGGCAGCACGGCTACTATGACACCTGCCAGGAACACTCCCGCAAACAGCAGGGGCGTAATCTGTTTTACCAGGAACCAGGTCTCTTGCATCCAGTTTTTTAATTCTTCACGTGTGTACCAGAGCCATGACAGTGCAATGGTTATCAGGACGAGCAGTATAACTGCCGCTTTTTCTAACATCGTTGCCGCTATTCCCGCAAAGACCAGGATTGCCAGCAGCAATATGAAAATAATGGTGGTTCTTATATTTCTGTCATCACCGTTAGTTTTAAAGCCTGGCATTTTATTGTGATTCTGGAAAACAACTGACATGGTAAGCCCGATAACAACAGATAACCCAATGGCAGCTACGGCCCTTGCCACTCCTATATCAAAACCCAGTATTTTTGCCGTGTACACGATGGCAAGCAGGTTGATGGCGGGAGCCGAGTAGAGGAAGGTAGTGGCCGGCCCTATGCCAGCCCCACGTTTGTAGATGCCTGCAAACAGCGGCAGTACTGTGCAACTGCAGACTGCCAGCATTACGCCGCTGATGGCAGCGACCGGGTAGGTAATATATTTTGGCGAATCAGCGCCAAAGTATTTGAGCACCGACTCTTTTGAAAAGAGGGAAGCAATGGCACCTGCCAGAAAGAAGGCCGGTATCAGGCACAGGAGCACATGAAGGGCTAAGTACTCACGAAGGGCATCAATTCCGGCAGATAATAATGTATCCAACATAGTATTTCAAATCATATTGAAATGATTATACTTAAGTATTATGGTTTCAATAAATATTGAAGCAATCATAATTGAAAGATTTTAAAGAGGGATAAGTTTGAAGATCGAAATATTAGGAACTGGCTGTGCAAAATGCAAAAAGGTCACTGATAATGTTAAGCGGGCTGTGGATGAGTTGGGTCTTGACATCCAGGTGGATAAGGTCGAGGACATCAACCGGATACTGGATTACGGTGTGATGATGACACCTGGGATTGTGATAGACGGCGAGGTGAAGGTCG
This sequence comes from ANME-2 cluster archaeon, assembly GCA_014237145.1. Classification (NCBI taxonomy): domain Archaea; kingdom Methanobacteriati; phylum Methanobacteriota; class Methanomicrobia; order Methanosarcinales; species ANME-2 cluster archaeon. The sequence continues at coordinate 16,287 of JAAXOC010000078.1, read as the reverse complement.
CTGGTAAAATACCTGATGTCAAGCAGATCAAGCAGTGGATAACCGGATGACTAAAAGACTTTTGTATCTTAGTTCTCAGGCAATCTGAGATTCTTGTATATTGTGTATCCCTTTCAAATTAAATGGTAATTGATCATATTGCTCGGAATTTAGAGACACAGATTACACTGGTTACACAGATTAATAGTTGTTGTGAAAATCAGTGTAATCTGTGTCTATATTAATTTTGCATTTTGCCATACCTTTTAAAATGGATGCTCTATTATGAGTAATTGGTTCCTGTTTCTTCAATAGATTGAAACGTTTATTTTGGAGAAGATGTCATGGATGTGGAGGTTACCCTTGAGCCGGGATAAGCAAAAGTTTATTACGATTCTGGGAAGATTGATATTAGGGATCTGAAAGGGGTCATAGTAAAGAGCGGTTACAAAGTATAATTTTTATCAAGAGCCCTGGAGGTTTTTAAGTGGAATATGTGAGAATTAAGGTCGAGGGGATGACCTGCCAGCACTGCCAGATGCTGGTCCATGATGCCATTGCGGCCCTTGACGGTATCACTATGGTAAAGGTTGACCTTGAAACTGGCCAGGTCGTAGTTTCCTACGATTCCTCCATGATAGATATTGAACAGATAAAACAGGCGGTGCGCGACACCGGATACCAGGTGGTAGAAGAAGAAGAAACCTGTCCGGTTCCCACTCTTGATGGTATGAAGCTTATGACCGAAGGCATAGCCAGGGAACGTGTTACGACTGAAGCAAAAGATGAGGCACCACGACCCAAAACCGCACAATCTCCACCACACAAGACCGAATTATCCCCTCCTGACAGGACTGAGAATACCACCATAGGCGTCACAGGTATGACCTGTGGGTCCTGTGTCCAGAAGATCGAGAAAGGCCTGGGTAAAATCCCCGGTGTCATCAAGGCGGTGGTGAACCTGACCACAGAAAAAGCAGTCGTGGAATACGACCCGGCGCAGGTCGGTCCCGGGCAGTTCACCAAAACCATCACTGATCTGGGTTATGGTGTGGTTGGTAAGAGTGTCACTTTGCATATAACTGGTATGACCTGTGCCTCATGTGTCCAGAACATTGAGCGGGGTCTGGAAAAATTGGATGGTGTCTTGAAGGTCTCAGTGAATTTGACCACTGAAAAAGGTACTGTGGAATTCGACCCAGGCAGAATAACAGTACAGGATATTATTAAAGCTGTTACCGATATCGGATACGGGGCAGAGGAAATTAAAGGTGTGGATGTGGACAGGGAGCGGGAAGCCCGGGAAAAGGAGATACTATCCCAGAAGCGCAACCTCATCCTCGCGTTGATACTGGCAGTACCGGTATCCGTCGGCGAGATGGGGCAGAACATCGCCCCGCTGGTAAATGCCCTACCCGGTATTATGGGATTTTTAGGTAACGATTATTTCCAGTTCATATTTGCCACACTGGTAATGCTACTGCCCGGACGGCAGTTCTTCTCAGGTGCCTACAAGGGGCTGAAGCATGGTGCTACTGACATGAACCTGCTGATTGCGGCGGGCACTGGTTCGGCCTACCTCATCAGTACGGCCAGTGTGTTCCTTGACCTGGGCGCGGGATTCGAGCACAAGTACTTCGGTACTGCTGTGATGCTGATCGCGTTCATTGTGCTGGGGCGCTACATGGAGGCAAACTCCAGGGGCAAGACCTCTGAGGCCATTAAAAAACTGATGGGGCTGCAGGCCAGGACCGCCCGCATCGTGGTGGACAAAATAGAGCGTGAAGTACCCATTGAGGATGTGAAGCCGGGCGATATCGTGGTTGTACGTCCGGGTGAGAAACTGCCTGTGGACGGTACTGTGATAGAAGGACGCTCGGCCCTGGATGAGAGCATGCTGACAGGTGAGAGCATCCCGGTGGAGAAGAACGTGGGCAACGAGGTCATCGGTGCTACCATCAACAAGACAGGGTCGTTCAAGTACAGAGCCACCAGGGTCGGTGCAGATACGGCACTGGCACAGATAATCAAACTGGTGGAGGATGCCCAGACCAGCAAGGCACCCATCCAGAGGATTGCCGATATTGTGGCAGGTCATTTCATAGTTACAGTTATGAGTATTGCACTTGTTGCGTTCTTTTACTGGTACTTCATCGGGTTCGAGAGGTTGGATATTGCTGCAAATTATGGGATTGCCAGTCCGTTTTTAGCAGCGCTGCTGATTGCCATTACCGTGCTGGTCATTGCCTGCCCGTGTGCAGTGGGACTGGCCACGCCTATAGCCGTAATGGTTGGTACAGGCAAGGGTGCAGAGAATGGTATTCTTATTAAGGGCGGCGAGGCGCTGGAGACGGCACAGGATCTGGATATTATTGTGTTTGACAAGACCGGTACACTGACCAGGGGTGAGCCACAACTGACAGACGTGGTACCTGTTAGCGGGGTCAGTGAAGATACGGTGCTCATGCTGGCTGCCGTTGCCGAGAAGGGCTCCGAGCACCCGCTGGGTGAGGCCATAGTGAAGGGGGCTGCGGCCAGGGGAATTGATATTCCGGACGGACAGGACTTCAATGCCATCGCAGGACACGGGGTCCAGGTGACCTATGAGGGCAGCAGGGTGCTGCTTGGTACCCGGAAGCTCATGACTGATAACGGGATGGACCCGGCGCCATTGAACAATATCATGGAAGCGATGGAGAATGACGGCAAGACTGCCATGCTCATAGCTAAGGATAACGAGATCATGGGTGTCATTGCAGTGGCAGATACCCTGAAGGAACATTCGGCAGAGGCTGTGGAATATTTGCAGGAAATGGGTATCACCACTGTGATGATCACTGGCGACAACAGGCTAACGGCAGAGGCTATTGCCAGGCAGGTGGGTATCGACCGGGTGCTTGCAGAGGTGCTGCCCCGGGATAAGGCATCGGAAGTGAAGAAACTGCAGGCTGAGGGGCAGAAGGTGGCAATGGTGGGTGACGGAATCAATGACGCACCGGCACTGATGCAGGCTGATATTGGAATTGCGCTTGGCAGCGGTACGGACGTTGCCATGGAATCGGCGCAGATAGTACTTATCAAGGACGACCTGCGGGACGTGGTGTCCGGCATTGAGCTGAGCAAGCGGACAATGGGCAAGATAAAGCAGGGTCTGTTCTGGGCTTTTGCCTACAACACGGCAGGTATTCCTATTGCAGTGGGCCTGTTCGGGCCGTATGTGATCGCTCCGGCACTGGCGGCGCTGTTCATGGCTATGAGTTCGGTGTCTGTGACTGCTAATGCGCTGCTGCTCAAGCGGTTCAAACTGAAGCGGCAGGAGGCGGTATGATTATGGCGGTACAGTTTGCAAAGACGTTTGGTTTTAGTGCTGTGACAGCGCTGGCAGTGGGTGCGTTGTTCTATGTGCTGTCGGCGGGGAAGAGTGCGGTTTCGGTGGCGTATACGGTGAATGATACTTACCTGGGTACGGTGTTCGTGTTTGTGCTGGCGCTGATCATCGGGCTGGCGGTGTGGCCGAGGGTGCTGGAGAAGTAGAGGCTGCGTAAAGCAAGGAAGAGTAGCCGATGGATGTCGTTTGCAATCTTTTACTTAATCCCTTATTTGTTTTCTCTGTTTTCTCTGTGCACTCTGTGGTTATAAACCGTTTCAGGAAATAACAATAAGTCTCTAAAACCCATACCAAAACCCTAACACGTCATTGAACATTTAATGAACGCCGCCCAGTGCAAAACCCAATGGTACTTACAGGGCAATTAAATATGTAGTGTTTCTAAATACAAGACAAAAAGGAAGGCAGTAAACGATGAAGCTTCATGAATACCAGTCAAAAGAGATATTCAGAAATTACGGTATCCCCACACCTGAAGGAATTATGTGCAACACGCCTGAAGAGGCATCAAAGGCAGTCCGGCAGTTCCAGACAGCAGCTATTAAGGCCCAGGTGCTGGTGGGAGGCAGGGGGAAAGCAGGCGGTATCGCAATTGCCACGCCTGAAAATGCCACAGAAACTGCCTTACGTATCATGGGTCTTACCATTAAGGGCCTGCCGGTGGGAAAGGTACTGGTAGAGCAAAGTGTGGACATCAAACAGGAATTTTATCTTTCAATTGCACTTGATCGCACTTCCAGGCGTCCCCTGTTGATAGCCAGCGCCAGTGGTGGTGTGGATATTGAAGAGGTGGCAAGAACATCGCCTGATCTCATACATAAAGAATTGATCGACCCGGAAACGGGTCCACAGCCCGAACAATTAGAACATACGGCAACAGGGCTGGGTATTTCAGATGTAACTTCTTTATCAGGGATGGTCAACAGCCTATATACAATCTATGACGAACTTGACTGTACACTGGCAGAGATAAATCCCCTTGTCTTAACAGGGGACGGGGGATTGGTGGCCCTGGATGCAAAGATAAATATCGATGACAACGCCCTGTTCCGCCAGCTTGCTATGCAGCAATTGTATGAAAAAAACCTGGAAGACCTGGACCCCCTGGAAGTACAGGTCAAGAAGCTGGGGATGAGTTATGTGGCAATGGATGGTGATATCGGATGTATAGTGAACGGGGCTGGCCTGGCACTGGCCACGCTTGACATGATCAGCAGGGAAGGCGGCACTCCTGCCAATTTTATGGACGTGCGGGGTGGTGCGGATGCTTTCCATGTGGGACGGGCCGTGGAGATCACTGCTTCCAACCCGCGTACTAAAGTGATGCTCATTAACATGTTCGGCGGCCTGACCCTGTGCGACGAGATCGCTGAGGGCATCCATGATACCTTGCAGGGACTGGATATTCCGGTAGTCGTCAGGTTGACAGGGACGAACCAGGAAAAGGGCTGGGAGATATTAAAAGATGCAAAGGTGTCTGTTGCCCAAAGTACGGCAGAAGCGGCTGGTATTGCTGTGGGGTTGGTTTCATGAGCTTACTGGTGGACCGGGACACCCGGCTTGTTGTGCAGGGTATTACAGGTAATGTAGGTACTCTTGAGACCAGGTTTATGCTGCAATATGGCACAAAGGTTGTAGCAGGTGTTACACCGGGCAAGGGCGGCCGGGTGGTGGAAGGGGTGAGCGTATTTGATTCCATGCCAGAAGCAGTGGACACTACAGATGCAAATGCATCTATTATTTTCGTACCTCCGCCCCATGCAGCATGTGCCATCCTGGAGGCTGTGGATTCCGGTGTATCGCTGGTCGTGTGCATTACTGAAGGGATACCTGTTAAGGACATGGTACGGGTGTTCAGGAGCATTGAAGACTCGGATGTTAGGCTGGTAGGCCCCAACTGTCCCGGCATCACCACACCGGGCGAGGCAAGGGTGGGTATCATGCCGGATTCTATCTTTTTAAAAGGTAATGTGGGTGTGGTATCCCGTAGCGGCACACTTACCTATGAAGTGGTGGATGCGTTAAGCAGGCAGGGCATAGGCCAGTCCAACTGTGTGGGTATCGGCGGCGACCCGCTTATCGGCACCTCGTTCATTGATGCACTTGAGATGTTCGAGAATGACCCTGGAACTTCGGAAATTGTGATGATCGGTGAGATAGGGGGTACGGCCGAGCAGGAGGCTGCTGAATACATCAGGGAACATGTGGACAAGCCCGTTGTGGGTTATGTAGTGGGTGTGAGCGCCCCGCCCGGCAAGACCATGGGCCATGCCGGTGCCATTATCAGCGGGGGCGGCGGGACTGCGAAGGAGAAGATCGAGGCGCTGGAGAGTGCGGGGGTGGCGGTGGCTGATAGTCCTGTGGATGTGGCCGGGAAAATAAACAGCTTGATTTAACCTGACATAGTCAGATTTTTCTAAAAGATAAAAATTGAGAAGTATCAATATTAACGGATGAACGCGAAAATGATAGGAAATTTACTGATGCCTCTGGCGTAGCTGCTAAAGGCAATGTTTTCATAAGTGATGTCAGGGGCCAGGTAAGTTGGGATATGAACGAGTCATCTAAAACCGACAACAACGTCCGAATCCCTGTCCGGGAGTTCAGATATGAGTGTGACCGTTATACTCACTGTAAAGTAGCTCAAAAGAGGGAAGAATACTATGAATGAGAAAATAAAAATGCAAATAATACCTCCCCATGTAGGTCGTTTCATAAAGTGGGGGGAAGAAGACTTCGAATCATTTTGGGAAGAAGTGGCAGTAAAAGCCCAGGACGAGATTTACTGGTTTAGAAAGTGGGACAAGGCATTTAGCTGGGATGAAGACATCTTCAAGTGGTACGCGGGCGGTATTACAAACATTTGTTACAATTGTGTGGATTACAATATAGAAAAAGGCAGAGCAGGCAGAGCAGCATTAATCGCCGAGTCAGGAGAAACAGATGAAATCAAAGTTGTGACCTATGGACAGCTTCTTGCAATGGTGATGGAATGTGCATCTGCTTTGAGGGGCATAGGCGTGAAAAAAGGAGATCGGGTAGCGATCTATATTCCTACATGTATCGAATCTGTCGTGGCTATGCTTGCATGTGCAAGAGTCGGAGCCATTCATGTTGTAATATTTGCTGGATTTTCCGGAAAAGCTGTAGCTGACCGTCTTAAACTCACAGGTGCAAAATACATTCTTACACAAGACGAGGGGACAAGAAGAGGAAAAACAATACCACTTAAGAAAACGATTGACCAATCACTAAAAATCTATCCCGGCGAGATCAAGAAAGTTGTTGTACTCAGGAAAAACAAGAATAAAGAGATGACCTTAATGAAAGGGCAAGACATTTATTGGGAGGATTTTTTAAAAATGGGCAGAGGCAACAGTTCTGCTGTAGAGAAGATGGAATCTAACGAGCCACTTTTTTTACTTCCTACATCAGGTACTACAGCAACACCTAAGGTCACCGTCCACAACCATGGAGGATATCAAATATATATACATGCTATGGGTCAATGGATCTATAAATTAAGGGAAAGTGATGTATGGTTTTGCACGTCAGATATTGGCTGGATAGTAGGCCATAGTTACAATGTATATGGTCCGCTACTCTCCGGCTGTACCTCTATCTTGTATAACGGCACCCCCGATTATCCCAGGCGAGATATGTGGTGGGACATAATAGAAAGAAACAAAGTGACAGGTTTATGGGTATCTCCTACAGGTGTAAGAGGATTAATGAAACTTGGAATTGAAGAAGCGCGCAAGCATGACTTAAGTTCAGTAGAAAGAGTTTTCAGTGCAGGAGAGGTCTTGAATCCACCAGCGTGGCAATGGCTTTACGAAGAAGTATTTGGGAATAAAATCCCTGTAATTGATCACATGTGGCAGACCGAATCTGCAGGACCCCTAATTGCGAATCCTTATGGCTTGTCCTTATTACCTATTAAGCCTGGGTCTGCTGCAATATCTGTTCCAGGAACCAAAGTGGATATTGTAAACGAAAAAAGCGGTCATTCCATGCCTGCTGGAGAAAAAGGCATTTTAATTGTAAAAGAACCTTTCCCCGGGCTTTCACCAACTCTTTGGGAGGAACATAAGAGATACTTAAAAGAATACTGGGAAAAAATTCCATCCACAAAGAGTTATTATTCCGGAGATGCTGCTTACAAAGATGATGATGGTTACATATGGTTCGTAGGCAGATCCGATGAGGTGATAAAAATTGCTGCTCATAGAGTTGGGACTATAGAAATTGAAAATGCACTCATGTCACATCCGGCTGTCGTGGAATCGGGTGTATCAGGAGTGCCGGATGAGCTGAAAGGGCAAGTTGCATGTGCTTTTGTTGTATTAAAAAGTGGCTTTGAGCCTTCGGAAGAACTAAAAAAAGAACTCTTGCTACATGTGAGGGAAAACATGGGTCCATTTGTGGTAATCAGGGGTATCGAATTTGTGAACATGTTACCAAAAACCCGAAGTGGTAAAATAATGAGGAGAGTAATGAAAGCAATATGGACTAAAAAAGATATGGGAGATATATCCACGATCGAGGAAGAGGCTTCTGTTAATGAAATAATCGATGCGATCAAAAGGATGCAAAAATGCAATTGAGATGGTCAGGAAGTGAGAACTTGGGTAAGTCAAAGGAGTGATGCAATTGAGAGATGTAGCTATAATCGGATGCGGGATGACAAAGTTTGGGCGGCTCGAAGGTAAAGGGTTAATGGACCTCTTAGCAGAGGCTTCGCTCAGGGCGATCAACGATGCTGGTGCAGGCGATCGTGATTTCGATGCCGTTTACGTCGCAAATTTTGCAGCAGGTGAACTTACCCGCCAGACCGCGATCGCCAGTGCACTTGTGGATCAACTCAGCTTATTGCCGGCAGCAGCTGACCGGGTGGAAAACGGCCCGGCTTCGGGAGGTTCAGCTGTAAAAATGGGTCTTCTCGCCGTTGCATCCGGAGCTTATGACCTGGTGCTGGTGGCCGGAGGAGAGAAAATGACACATGTGGATACCAACGTTATCACTGACATTGTTGCGACACTGAGCCAACCCGATGTGGAGTATGTGCATGGTGTGACCCTGCCTTCGTTAGCTGCAATGTTCACAAGGCTCTACATGCAGCACCACGGCGTTACCGAAAAGCATCTTGCGATGGTGGCAGCAAAAAACCATGCAAATGCCCTCAAAAACCCATACGCCCACCTTCAAAAAGCCGTAACCATCAAGGAGATCATGAACTCGGTGATGATCGCTGACCCGCTGCGGCTCTACCACTGCTGCCCGATAAGCGATGGAGCTGCAGCTGTTGTACTTTGTCCCGCAGACGTAGCAAAAAAATACTCGGATGCGCCCGTGAGAATAGCTGGTTTCGGGCAGGCGACTGATACACATGCCGTACACGAGCGGGAAGAACCAACCGTGCTAAAGGCAGTACAGCTCGCTTCTAAACAGGCATTTGAGATGGCCGGGCTCAGGCCGAGCGATATCGACGTGGCTGAACTCCATGATGCATTTGCGATTCTTGAAATTGCACAGAGCGAGGATGCGGGTTTTTTCAGGAAGGGAGAGGGTGCAAAGGCGCTCGAAGAAGGTAAAACGGCCCTCGATGGTGAGCTGCCGATCAACCCCTCGGGCGGCCTTAAAGCCAGGGGTCACCCGATAGGGGCGACAGGCGTGGCGCAGATCATTGAGCTCGCCTGGCAGCTGAGAGGCGAGGCAAAAGAGCGGCAGGTCAGTGGCGCTAAGCGGGCCTATTGCTGCAACTTCGGCGGATTTGGAAACAATGTCGTTGTGCATATCTTGGAGAGGATGGACTGATGCAGGAGCGAATGACCGGATTCAGGTGCAAGGGCTGCAGCAGGCTGCATTACCCAAGGCATGCACGCTGCCTGAGTTGCAAGGGTACCGATTTCGAAGAGGTCGAGCTGGGCAATGAGTGCAAGTTGCTCACTTACACGAAGCTCTATGTGCTACCCGAGGGAATCGAGATGTCACCCCTGCTGCTTGGCATAGTCGAGTTTCCAAATGGTGTCAGAGCACTGGGTCAGCTGACAGGCGATGACATCAAAGTCGGCCTGCGGTTGCGACCAAGATGGGGGAAACTCAGAACGCTTGGTGAAAAGGATATTTATGGGTTCAGGTTCGAGCAGTAGATTGCCGTGGCTCAAAGACCGGGCAGTGAAGGTTTCTGGTTCTGACGTTTTCTGTGGTCACTAACGATAAGTCTTTACAGTTGTGGAAATACTGAGATTGCACATCAATCGCTATGAAATTCTAGCATCCGCAGAATCTCGATTAACAAATCTGCGTATACCAGCGGTTCGGTTCATAGTATATTCGAGTGAATTTGCGCATCATAAAACGGCATCCATGGCCGCTATCTTCCGACATATTTTGAAAACCACAGATTCCGTCAGAACCAGGAAGGTTCAAGTTCGAGCCTAAACGGTACAGCCGATAGTGTTCATACTTATGCCAACCGTTAAGGAGATATACGGGTTTCTCCTTCTTAGATATGGGGATATTGGGAAGGCATGATGGGGTGTATTGATGTTTGATGAGAAAAAATTGCAGGAAATAAAGGAGCACTGCAGCAAGTGGGAAGACGGAGTGCTTCGAAAGACTCTCGATAGTGTGGCAGAATCATGCGAGGAGTTCAGGACACTCTCAGGCATACCTGTACAGAGACTCTATCTGCCGCAGCAGAAGGATTATATGCAGGACCTCGGATTTCCGGGAGAATATCCGTACATCAGGGGGGTGCATGCAACAGGATATCGTGGTCGTTTGTGGACGATGCGCCAGTACGCAGGATACGGAACGGCTAAGGACACGAACCAGCGCTACAAGTATTTGATCGGGCAGGGGCAAACAGGGCTTAGCGTTGCGTTTGATCTGCCAACGCAGCTTGGATATGACTCAGATCATCCTCTGGCAGATGGAGAAGTTGGCAAGGTCGGCGTCGCCGTAGATTCTGTACAGGATATGGAAATTCTCTTCAGAGGAATTCCACTGGATAAAGTAACCACTTCCATGACTATCAATGCACCAACTAATGTGCTGCTAGCAATGTACATCACGGTAGCTGCGAAACAAGGTGTAGCGCAGGAAAAACTCAGGGGAACCGTGCAGAACGATATCTTTAAGGAATATGTGGCACGCGGCAACTATATATTTCCTCCAGAGCCATCGATAAGGCTCGTGACTGATATATTTGAGTATTGTGCACAACACGTGCCGAAATGGAATTCCATAAGTATAAGTGGATACCATATGCGTGAGGCAGGTTGCACAGCAGTGCAGGAAATTGCCTTCACGCTTGCAAACGGTGCAGCATATGTGGAGGCGGCTTTGGAAAGAGGGCTGCAGATCGATCAATTCGCACCGAGGCTGAGTTTTTTTTTCAACTCCCATAAGGATTTCTTCGAGGAGATTGCGAAGTTCCGTGCCGCGCGCAGGATGTGGGCAAGAATTATGCGCGAGAGATATGGAGCAAAAAATTCCTGCTCGTGGATGCTTCGCTACCATACCCAGACCGCAGGATGCTCTTTAACGGCACAGCAGCCTGAGAATAATATTATAAGATCGACATTGGAAGCGCTCGCCGCTGTTCTGGGAGGAACGCAGTCGCTCCACACGAATTCGTATGACGAGGCATATGCAACACCAACAGAAAAGGCAGTCCGGGTAGCGCTGCGAACGCAGCAGATCATCGCACATGAAAGCGGCGTTGTGAATACCGTAGACCCGCTTGCAGGCTCGTACTTCATTGAATGGCTTACTGATGAGATAGAGGAGCAGGCGATGAAGTACATGGAACGGATCCGGTCCATGGGAGAGGGAGAGTACCCGATGCTCACAGGCGTGATAAAGGGTATAGAGACAGGATTCTTCCATAAGGAGATCTCCGATGCTGCATATAGGTACCAGCGGGAGGTAGAAAGTGACGCTCGCATCGTTGTCGGGATAAACAAATTCAAGATGGAGGAGGAAAAGTTTTCTAAAACGCTGAGGGTTGATGAAGCAGTACAGCGTGCACAGATAGAAAGGTTGAAAAAGTTACGTAAAAAGAGAGATGGAAAAAAGGTGCAGGATGCACTGGAGAAGCTTGAAAAGGCAGCTGAAGGAACTGAGAATCTGATGTATCCGGTGGTGAAGTGTGCAGGTGCCCAGGCGACAGTCGAGGAGATTTGCGATGTTATGCGTTTAGTGTTTGGTGAATATAAGGAAAAAACCATATTTTAGGAGGGAACATGGAGAAAAAAAAGATTGTTGTGTTGATAGCAAAACCAGGGTTGGACGGACATGACAGGGGGGCGAAGGTTATTGCGAGAGCGCTATGTGATGCCGGGATGGAGGTTATTTATACTGGTTTGCACCGGACGCCGGAGCAGATAGTGGAGGCAGCGCTGCAGAATGAAGTGGATGTAGTAGGACTGAGTATCCTCTCGGGAGCACACATGACACTCTGTCCGAAAATAATGGAACTGCTCAAGAAGAGGGGTGTAGATGTCATTGTCATTGCCGGAGGAATAATCCCGCAGGAGGATATCCCTGAGTTGAAGAAACTGGGTATAGCGGAAATATTCACTCCCGGAGCCACTATGGAGAGTACGGTGAAGTTCATAAGGGAAAAACTGAATGCCTGATGTGCTTATAACTGAGATTCAAGTTCAGGGATATTATAGATGCCAAAAGTAGTAAGTGCTGAAACAATTTATCCTTCTAAGCTAACGCGTGAGGAGCGACAAAGTCTTAGCGAAAGTCTCTATAAGGTGCATAAACAGATTTTTACAGGCCTTAATGAAAAGGAATTTGATCATTACGTGGTTAATTCACCTGCTGATGTTACAAAAATATTTATATATCGCAATAAAAGAAAAAAAGAAGTAATAGGATATTTTGCTGTTCATCATTTTGAAAAATTTATTGATGATAAGCCTTTAGTTATTTTTAGAGCTGAAGCAGGCTTACTGCCTGAGTATAGACATAAAAATGCCAATATTTCTTTCTGGTTTAAAGAAGCAATAAAATTTAAAATACTTCATCCGAATAAAGAGGTTTACTATCTGGTTTCTCCTATCAATCCAAGCGTGTATGCCAGATTAGCAAAGTATATTTATAAAGTTTATCCAAAATATGACAGTATTATTCCTTCACAAATTGAAAAACTCATGATGCAATTGGCTGATGAGTTCGGTTTGGAAATGGTTGACAAAAACAAACCTTTTGTCAGAAAAGTGGGCTGGATAACACAGGCTTCTGAGAAGGAAAAATTATTTTGGCAAAGCTCCAATAATCTACATATAAGATTTTATATTGATCTAAACCCTGATTTCGATAAAGGCAATGGTATTCTTACACTCATGCCGTTAACTTTCTTAAACTTATTCATATCTTTTTTCAGTTTTTTTATTTTTTATACACTTAAAAGGAAGATCAGGTACAACCTCCATTTTCTTATGCAGAAAGTGGTCAGTTCTACACACATGAAGAGGTAAAGGAAATAATGGCAAAATGGCTAAAATCAATTTTATCTGGTGGTTATTTATACTGCAGCGTTTGATGCTTAAAAATTGCTGATATCCAATTGCCATACAAACTTTAAATCCTTTTCAGAGCATCACGGTACTATATGATAGGTATCGGGGAAATATCGGCAATCTTGGCCGCACTTTTCTGGTCAATATCTGCGGTGCTGTACAAGATCGGCCTGAAGGATGTGAAGCCCTTCCCGGCGGTACTGGTACGTACAGCCGCAGCAATGGGCTTCATGTTCATGCTGAATATATTGCTCTATGGTTATGATCTTACGGTGCCGTTAATGGCTTTTTTCTTTCTTTCTCTGGGTGGGCTGTTGAGGCTCCTTCTGGGGGGATACCTGTATTTCAAGGGACTGGAATATGCCTCTGTGTCCAGGGTCCAACCCCTGAAATTCACCTTTCCACTCTTCACCATTGTGCTAAGCGGATTGATACTGAAAGAGACCATTGGTCCAGGGGTGGTGATGGGAACCATCCTCATTGTCTCAGGTATATTGGTACTGAGCAGGGAGAAAGCATCGGGCAGTGAAAAAGACCCGAAGAAGGCCATTCTGTTCACTCTTGTGTCTGCAATTTGCTCTGCTTTTTCCGTAATCGCAAGCAGGACTGGTCTTTATTATGTGGAACCTTTATGGGGGACTTTCCTTAGCCTGCCCATTTCTGTGATGACCATGTATGTGCTCTTTTCGCTGGACAAGGGACCTGTTGCTGCCTTCAAGCTGGATAGGCGGTCTTCGGCCGTGATTGGCCTGGGCGGGATATTTGGTATGGGACTGGGGAGTTACATGTTCTTTGTAAGTCTTACCAATATCGGCACGGCCCAAGCCACCTCATTGGCCTCGATCACACCCTTATTCTCCAGCATTCTGGCAGTGAAGTTCCTGGGTGAGAAGGTGACATCCCGGCTTTTATCAGGAATACTCATCATAATTGCAGGGATGTGGCTGGTCATTTAAGTCCAATCGTATAAATATATTGCAAGCAATGCGGCATCTGCATCTTGATCTGTCTCAAGAATGTACTTGAACAGGTCACGGCCGAACAGGAGGCTGCTGAATACATCAGGGAGCATGTGACCAAGCCTGTGGTGGGTTATGTGGTAGGGATAAGCGCGCCGCCGGGCAAGACCATGGGCCATGCCGGTGCCATTATCAGCGGGGGCGACGGGACTACGAAGGAGAAGATCGAGTCGCTGGAGAGTGCTGGGGTGGTGGTTGCGGAGAGTCCGGGGGATGTGGCTGGGAAGATGAAGAGGATGATTTGAGTGAGTCTTTGTTTCAGGATTTAATTGATTTGAGATTCTTTTCGCAAAAGTTGATTATTCTTGGGTCCATTATCTCCTTTCCAATGTCCAGCGCCTTTTCATAGCATTCGATTGCCTTTTTTACCTGCCCCAGATTTCTGTATGCCAAGCCCAGGTTTACCAGGTGTGCTCCTTCATTGCGCCGGTCCCCTATTTCCCTTGTGATGACAATCCCCTTTTCATGATATTCGACTGCTTTTTCTATCTGCCCCAGATTGAAGTATGCATTTCCCAGGTTTCCCAGGTGCGCTCCTTCCCCTCGCCGATCCCCAATATCCCTTGAGACCACCAGCGCTTTTTCATAGTTTTCGATGGCCTTCTCCATCTTCCCCTGAGAGCTGTATGTATTCCCCAGGTCTCCAAAGCGAACCCCTTTTCCGCGCCGACCCCCAATTTCCTCTGCAATGACAAGCGCTTTTTCATAGAATTCAATTGTTTTTTCTACCTGCCCCAGATGGCTGTATGCCAACCCAAGATTTTCAAGGTGAGTTCCTTCTCCTTGCTTATCCCCGATCTCCCTTGAGATCACCAGCGCCATTTCATAGTACTCGATGGCCTTTTCTACCTGCCCGAGATGGCTGTAAGCCATGCCAAATACACCAAAAATATTGCTTGTTTTCGTTTTATCTCCTGATTTTTCTGAAAATCTTAGGGATTCTTCAAAATATTTCAGTGCTTCATCCGCATATCCCATAAGCAATTTGATAATTCCCAGATTGTAATTCCAATCACTAAACTTGGAAGCATCCTCGAATCCTTTTTCTTTGAATTCTTTCAATAATCTGGTGTAATAGTCCTGGCGCTCTTCAAGTTCTTCTTTATCTAAAAATTGCAGATCAGTTTCTCCAAAATCAGCAACCATTTTGATTAGCTCTTTCTTCTCCAGTTCAAACTCAAACACGGTCGTACGCCAGGAAAAAAAGTCCTGGGCTTCTTTGAGGATCAGGGATAACGATGCACTGTTGATCCAGAGGATTATAGTATGATTGATATCCAGGAACTCCTCACGCATCATATTAAGCAGCAAAAGCGCCTCAGATCCACCATCCGGGTTTTTCTTTTCAATTGCATCGTCAAGGCCGAATACGAAAAATGCGATTTTTTTATTCTCTTTTTTTTGAGCATTATACAGATCCGATTGCACTGCATCTCGCAAATTTTGTATAAGACTTGTGGAATTAATATCCATCCGGATGTCGTAGATAAAAACCTCATTTTCCACCTGTTGCCTGATCTCGTTATCAAGGGCATGGCGTAATACCGGTTCGTTACAGCGCACAAAAGCAATAGTCAGGTCATCAGAAATGGAAAGAAGGGTGCTCATCTCATCCAGTTTGGAAAGATGGGCGGATGTTAATTCCATATTGAATACCAATTTAAGCACCGATTGTTACAGCAGGTTCTTCTCATCCAGAATAGCGCGGACAATTGGGTTGAGGTCACACCAGGATCGTTCATTCCTGTATTCAAGTACACTGAGATTATGTAGTAGTCCCACGAGATGTTTATCCCTCTTTATATCCTTTGTCTGGTGTACCTCTTGCAACACCAGGTAATCCTCATCACTCAATTGGGCCTGATAGATGTTCTTGAGCCCGTTTACTACTTCAACGGCAATGTCCTTATCAATCAGGTCCTTCTTCCTTGTCATAGCACGTACCGCCGAATCCCTGATAATCCTGATAAATTCCCTTACCACTCCTCCGCTCATATCGATGATATACTCAAGAGCATCAGGTTCGAACATCTCCAAGCTGACCCTTTTTAATACAATCTCTTTCATGAACTCCTTTCCCTTTGGATAGGGATGTTTTGGCCCCTCACGTTCATGGATTTTGATATTAGGATGAATAAAAACATCGCTAAAGTTAATTTTTATCTGCATAAAGTTATCAGAACTTTTGAGGGATATTGGGAACGTGTAGATGATCTTGCAGAGAGGCTGGGTCAACTGGGTTGCATGATCATAAAAGAGATGCTCCGCTTTTGTAGGATCGATCTTTTCCAGGTTATCTATTATGACCAGCACCTGCCCTCCGGTTTTTTCAATCTCTGAGATGGTGTCATTAATTATA
>JAAXOC010000077.1 GCA_014237145.1 ANME-2 cluster archaeon | reverse complement strand
AAGATAACTTCTGCAGATGCACTCTATCTGGCAAAATATCTTGTAGGAAACGAGGCGGCACCATAAGGCATCCTTACGGATGCCTTTTTTTTGCTGATGTGAATATGAAAATATTAACAATAGCATTTTGTGTGCTTTTTCTTGTGATAATGTCAGCTCTGCCTGTGTCTGCAACGGCTGAGTTATATTTTGGAGATGTTGAGACACTGGAGGATGGATCCAAGACATTGATTGTCAGGGATGTGAAAAATCTTGGTTCATGTGATGCCAATATCGAATTTACTACATCCGGAGTCGAGGTTACAGGGGTAACATCAGGAGATGGGAATGCCCTTACTGTGCAGACTTCGGATATAGATAACACAAACACAAAAGGCTCTGTGATTGTAACAGCATGGGATGCAAGTACAGCTCATAGCGGTACTGTGATTATTTGTAATATTGTATACACGGGAAGTCATTCAAATCTATTTGAAATTCCTTCCGTAGAATTATTCGATTATGATAGTTATGACAAGATCCAGCACAGTGGAAACAATGACATTGATCGCAGTTCAGGAAAATCCACAATTAATCCCACTGCAACAAAATTTGCAGATGATTCTGCTACAAGCATTGCAACGGTATCCGGAGGAGAAGCAGATGGAGAAGGTATTGTTGCCGAATCCACAGAAATTGTAGATGAGACAAATGGGTCATCCGGGGAAGATAATAATGGTATTCCAAGGTTTGGATTATTGACTGGTCTATCGGTTATGTTGATTACGGTGTGGCTGTTGCGTAAAGATAATAAGAACGGATAATATCTGGAAAAACAAATGCAAGAGAATACTTGAAATCCACTACCTCTCTGAAACAAAAACATGACTACAATGTATGACCTGCATTAGCGCACTTGATTCTATCATTTGATGGAGGTATAACCCCGAATGTGTCGAGAAATATCCATCTATGTGCTTGTTTCAATGATGTGTATAGCCTGTGCTGCATCAGCGATAGCACAGACAGCACCGTTCGTGATCAGTGGCTATATCTTCAATTCCGACGGCAGCCCGTGCAACGGACCGGATATTATTATAACAGACCTGACCACTGGTGTGAACCAGACCGCTCTGGTGCACTCCACATCAAACTATTACCGTCTCGTGCTTGACAGCAGCAGTATCAGTACTGGTGATATCCTGCACTTCCACATATCGTGCAGTTCACAATCGCAGACAATCGAACACACGATTACGGGCAGTCATATCGACAACGGCGGGATAACCAACTCAAATTTTACATTTACATCAAATGGAATAAACCTCTCAGGCTACAAGATCAATGATACCAATGGCAATGGATTGTGGAACCCGGGAGAACAAGGGATCCAGGGATGGAATATAACGCTTAAGAATGCCACAAGTGTGGTTGTATCCACTGCTTCAACCAATCAACAAGGCTACTACGAGTTTACGAACCTTCTCCCGGGAAGCTATAACGTGAGCGAAGAAGACAAAGCAGGATGGATGCATACTAATGCTTCTTTCAAGCAGGTAACCCTTGCTGACAAATATCTGACAAATCTCAATTTCACGAACAGGCCTTTCACGCATGCCGTGCCAGAACTGGATACCCTGTTCGTGATCAGCGGATGGACACACTATGAGGATAACACAGAATACAACAACCCGGTTATCAGCATAACAAATCTACACACCAGTGACAACTGGCACCCTATGACCCGGTCAGGCAATAATTATTACCGTCTCATCCTTAACACCACAGATATAAGCAGCGGTGATGTGCTGCAGTTCAATTTCACAGATGGCGAAAGTATCAACTTGACAGATCACACCATAACTCCAGACGATATCAACTGCGGAGGACTATCCGATTTTAATCTCACCTCCAGAACCAGAGCAATTCCGGACATTGCAGTGGAAGTTGAAATGCCAGAATATATGTATCCGGATTATCCGGATGATATATACATAACAGTCAAAAACACGGGCATAAGGGATATCGATCTGTTCAATCTTTCATTTGATGTCAATGAAACACTGGTGGATACCATAACCATCAGTTCACTACCAGCAGGTGAAAATACTGCCGTTCATTTTACATGGACTCCGGCAGATACTGGAAATTATGCAGTATCTATTACAGCAGATCTGGAGAATCAACTCAATGAATTGAACAGGGACAATAACAAAATAACAAAGAACGTGAACGTAACCCCCCTTTCGGTCATTCATGTACCGAATGATTATTCCACGATCCAGGATGCGATAGATCATGCTGGACCGCACACTTTCATTTTTCTTCGGGATGGCGAACACTGGCTCAGCACAGGAGATCAGTATTCGCCCATAACAATAGATGATAAGCACCATCTAAAGCTGATCGGCAGCAGCAAATGTGCAAAAATCATGATACGAACTGCGTTTATAAACAAACCCGGACTTGACATGATACGGATATTCAACTCAAGCCAGATAGAATTGCGTAGATTTACAGCAGAAGCCACGGGCATTAATGAAAATACCTCGCTTCAAAATATACGGCTTGTTGCGGTTGAACGATCGAATAACATAAAGCTGACAGATCTGATACTTCATCATGATGGTCACACCGAAGATGCCCCGAATAATGCCATAAAACTTGTAAATTCCGAATACTGCCGCATCGTAAGCAACGTCCTGTCAGGTAAAGAAAAAAGGTATCTCACCGAACCGATTGGAACTGTAGGCATATCGCTGGTAAACTCCAGAAACAATCTGATTAGCAATAACACGATCTATCATTTTGTACAGTGTATTAATCTCGCAGATAATAACACACTCAATAACACACTACACCTTAACAATTTATTTCCACATGAGAACGGCGGCATAGCTGCAATAGATCACGGATGCAACCACTGGAATTCGGCAGCTTCGATGAAGTACCTGTACAATGCAAGCGAATACAGGAACTATACCGGAAATTACTGGAATGGGTTTACCAGCAATGACAGTAATGGGGATGGAATTGCAGATTCACCGTATACCAGCGGCAGGATAAACGATCATTATCCCATGATCGAACCGCATGGCCTCACCTTTAACCTCATTACAACAGGGATTTCAAGACCATCCCTGATCTATACCGGCAGGGAAAATAGAATACTTGCATCAATTGAACGTGAAGGAACATATCCGGAATCTGAGCGCTTAGAGGTAAAACTGACGGTAAACGATATCGAAGTTGAATCCAAGGTAATCACAATGAAAAACAGGGAGAACAGGATACTGCGTTTTATATGGGTACCAGGGGATGTGGGGGCATACAATCTAACTGTTGATGTGCACCCTGAAAATGAGATGAGGGAAGTGGATGAAACAGATAATAAATTATCGATCAATGTAACGGTATCCTCGCCTATGTTTAATTATACTGATAATATTATATCTGCGCTCGATTTTTTGAATAGGTCACAGATGCCGAGAAGTGGCAGTCTTAGTGGATTCTCTAATTCTGCATGGGCTGCACTTGGGATAACCGCAGTGGGTGAAGACCCTGCAAGTGGAGGATGGAAACCATGTGGAAATTCGCTCATTGACTACCTAAGAAATGAGCCGAAAGACTCTGTAACAGGACTGTCACCTGGCACCAACCCCTGCGACCTCACAACCATTGAAGACTTTACACGAATGATCTTTGTGATAAGTGCAATTGGGGAAGATCCAACAAACTTCGGGGATGTGAATTATCTCCTGATGCTCAAATCCTTCTATGACGGCGAGCAGTTCGGAACTCCGGATATCGTGGAGGATGATGCACTTGCAATCCTTGCACTTGTCTCTTGTGGAGATAAGGATACCAGGATGATCTCAAACGCAGCATCAAATATAACAGATCAACAGAAAGAAGACGGAAGATGGATCTCACCTTATGGGAACAGTGATGTCAAAACAACATCATTCGTGATCCAGGCGCTCATTGCCGCTGGAGAGAGCAGAAATTCACTAGTGATAACGAATGCATTGGATTACCTTAAAACAGAACAGGAAGATGATGGCGGTTTTTCAGATGCAAGAACAACCTCTTATGCAATTCAGGCGATCGTAGCAGCTGGACAGGATCCATTGACCTACCTTTCAAATGGTAAAAGTCCGCTGGATTACCTGATGGACCTGCAGCAGGACGATGGATCATTCAACAAAACCCTGAATATGTCCATGTATCCGGTGGTGACAACTACCTATTCGATCCCTGCACTATATGGAGCAATCCATCCAGTGATGATCAAAACGACACGAGAGGATTATAAAATGCCAGATATTTCCATTGTTGATATTGTTATCGAGGATGAGACATTTGTCAATACGACCACCATCCTCACCATATATCTTAAAAACAACGGCGGGATCTTTGATGTCGCCCTGTTCTCAGATGGGGGTCCTATCGGGAACCAAAGTGTACGGTCGGTATGGAGTGACTCGATAACGCCGGTATCATTTACATGGAAACCTGATAAGAATGAAACTCACAACCTGACCTTTGTAGTTGATGCAGGTGACCAGATCAGGGAGTTGTATGAGAACAATAACCGGTTAACACACGAGATAAATGTATTACGTCCTGATCTGTATCCGTTTGTGATAACTCAGCCTCCACACACGTTTGTGAATGTAACAAATGATATGACGCTTACTATAAATGGTACGAACGATGAGTATTTCAATGTAACATTAACTGTGGATGGAGTGATTCTTCTCAACAGAATGATAACGGGAATAAAAAATAACCTCGTGCTGTCGGTTAGTTGGCGACCATCCGCCATAGGTGAACATACACTTGAACTTGTGGTAGATCCAGGTGAAGACATGCTGGAAAGTAACGAGGAAAATAATGTTCTAACAAAAGTGGTGAACGTGGAAAATCCAGACCTTGTTCCGGCAGCTTTCGAGACCATACCGATCTATGTGAATGCAACCAATAAAGTTATCCTGTCGGTTGAAGGTACAGCCGAGTACTTTAATGTCTCGCTAATAGAAAATGGAACAGGAGTGAGTAAAACATCCGGTATCATATGTTACGGGAGTACAGATGCCACTGTTTTATGGAAACCACATGTTCTTGGGAACTGCACGCTACAGGCTGTGGTCGATTGCGATAATGACATCGAAGAGACAAATGAGGATAATAACAATATTTCACAGGATTTCACAGTCGTACTTCCTGATATCATCCCAAAACAGATAACGCCCTATGTTATTTTCCTTAATGAAACGAACCGGATAACTATAGACGTAAACGGCACGGCAGAAGTATTTAATGCCTCCATGTTTGCAAATAATATCCTCATCGATAAAAAGACGGAACTTGACACCTATAACAGCAGCATATGGTTCGACTGGACTCCTGATACAAATGGAACATACAATCTTACGGTCTACCTGGATCCGGATAATGACGTTGCAGAAACGAATGAAACGAATAATAACCTGACAGCAGGTATAATTGCGGCAAACCGGATAGATCTTGAATTGTTCTCACCTCTGGGCGGTGAGATATGGACAGGTATTCAGAACATAGCATGGAATGCCACATACGAAGAGCCAGTATCGATCGATCTGCTCTACAGTGCAAACCTGGGCCATAGCTGGAATGCTATTGCAACAAACATAACAAACAATGGGTCGTATATGTGGGATACGAGTTATGCAATTGATGGAAAATACCAGGTAAAGGTAATCGCACGCTGGGGTGCCGTCATAGAAGTGGACCGATCCGATCTATTTTACGTATATAATAAAAATTCAGCTTCGGAATGGGGAGAGTTCCACAGTAATGCCGGTTTTTCACTATCAGATGCACCTGATACAAATGAGATTGCCTGGATGAGTGAAGATATCGGCGCAGAAGGTTCTTCATCTCTCATTGTTGCAGACGGAAAAATATTTGTATATTGTGCCGGATGGAATCAGTTATATTCAGATTATACCTATCTTGTAGCCTTGAACGAATCAGATGGCAAGGTGCTCTGGGGTACACCGATCGCTCCCAGGGAATATGGGTCGTGGGCAACACCTACCTACCATAAGGGTAAGATCTACATTTCCTCCGGGAACGGGGTGTACTGTATCGATGCAACAAAAGAGGATAGGGGACCGGTATTGTGGACATTTAGATTTCCGGATGGAGGAGGTTCTGTCAATGGCGGTCCTGCGGTGGCTGACGGGAAAGTGTATGTCGGAAGCTGGGGCGGGGGACACTATTACTGCCTTGATGCAGGCAATGGTACCGAGATATGGAGGTTTGAGATAGTTGAAAATTCCCAATCTGTGCCTGCTGTTGCATATGGCAGGGCATACTTCGGTGATTTTAGATATCCGGATGAACGATCGAAAGTATATTCCATAGATATGAACGATGCCTATGAGTTCTGGAGCACAACCGTGGACTGGAATGTATGCGGTTCGGTTACGGTTTCAGACGGCGTTATATATTTTACGACCTATAATTTCAACGGACTTGGTATGTTGTATGCACTTGATGCGGGTAATGGAACTGAGGTTTGGAAGAACAGTATTATAACAACAGATTCAACACCTGCATTTTATGCACCATCCGGCTCAACCAGAAGTTATGTATATATATCATCGGGATTCGGTGAACACGTGATATATTGTTTCGACGTGAAAAATGGTGAATTGATATGGAAGAACGAGAAGGACAAGCTGGGAAGCTGGACAAACTCGCCCGCAGTATCTGCAGATAAAAAGGTTTTTGTTGGAAAGGAAGGAACCGGAATGGTACCCGGATATGCCGGATTATACTGCCTTAACGCGTTTACAGGAGACGTGCTCTGGCACTCGGACTACGGGGGTTCATCGCCTGCTATAGCTAATGGAATGGTCTATACAATAGGCGTTGGCCGGGTGATCGCATTCGGTTCTACCATATTACCTGATCTTACTGTGGAAAGAATATATGTGCCTGAAAAGATAAATGCAGGAAAAACGCTGGTCATAACTGTACAAATTAATAATATTGGTGAATCAAGTGTGAACGAAAGTTTCGGTGTGGCACTTACGCATAAAGGCAGGCAAATCGATAAAATTACAGTTCCTTCACTGGATATCGGTGATGTAACAAATGTTTCCTTTAACTGGACACCCCAACAAACCGGGAATCATCGTCTGATGGTAACGGTTGATGCCGATAAAACCGTGACCGAGTCAGACCCAATGAATAACTGGTGTACAGTGGATGTTATAGTTGGAGATCATCAATCCGACCTTACTGTAACAGCAATTGATGCACCGTATGTGAACCGGGTTGGAATGAACATTAATATAACGGTGCATATTGAAAACATCGGGTCTGAGACGAACAACACGTTTGATGTGGGCCTGATGATCAATAACAGGCTGGAGGATAATGAAACTACCTCGATGCAAAATAATGATGGTACTGACAATGATAACAATAATGACATTGATAACAGAACATCGGTAGGTTTTAACTGGACTCTGGATGCAACAGGGACATATTCCCTCACAGGTACTGTTAATCTGGATGACGATGTAAATAAAACGAATAACAATATGACAATAGAGATCGAAGTGGTCACGAACGAGACCTTTTTTGGCTATGGTCCCGGACATGGCGGCGGCAGTGGCGGTGGAACCAGTGACGGGATCGGATCCGGAGATGGCACTGGCGAAAGTAGTGAGGCAGGAGCAGGCGGAATGGAATATTCAGGTGATACAAGCAGTTCTGTAAAAGATAGAATAAGCGAGATCACAGGATTCCTGTTTGGTGATGCCAGTTCTGGCAGTTCCGGTGGGGGAGGAGCTTTACCAGCAGCTTTTATTATCTGCCTGATCTTTATACTGGGATTACTGTATCACGGACACCGCAGCGAGAAGCGCTCGCTTATTGATGAGAAGCATCATCTCATGCTACCCAGAGGGTTTCGCAGGAAGAAAAGTTGAAGTGAAAGACTCATTCGATCCTCCTGATCAAAAACCCGAGAAGAAGTATGACGACTATAGTGAATGCAGTCTCAAATACTGGCGGTCTTGACTCCATGCTTTCTGCTGCCTGATACTGGACAGCTGGTTCAGGTCCGGGCGTTGCATCCGGGGGCAATGAGACATTAATGGAAACCATCTCTGATATATGCACCCTGGAATAAGCGTCATTGACGATCTCAACGACAGGTGATGGAAGTATTATATTTCCAGCTGATCCAATTGTGATAACATACGTTGTTGAACACGATTGGTTCTTTTCTAATAAGGTTCCCAGTGTGGCATTTCCATCGAGCAGGCGCGTACCTGCCGGTAGATGATCGGTCACATAAACAGTGGCTGGGGCATTGCCTGTATTTATAGCCGATAGCGTGACCGTCATATTATCCCCGATATCTACTTCTCTGGAGTCCGCGGTTTTGTTGATGATGATGCATGCCCCGTTTATTATTATTGAAGGTGCATTGGATGTTACACTAATATTTTCTCCCTGCATGTTCCACCGTGCAATGGCAGAGTCAGTGGGATATTCGCCTGGTTTTTGCGCTTTCAGGAAATATGAGTAGCATTTCTTCTCCTGTGGTTTGAGATCAAAATGCCAGTTCAGGTCATAACCATCAACCAGCTCAAAATCCGGTGGAAGTTGGTCACTTAACTCGACCGTCAAATTGACAATACCGGTATTCTCTACTTCGATACGAACAGGTACATACAAATCCATAGAACTATCCCCTGCCGTTTTTGTTACTTTGAGGTCGCAGATGGGCAGAACGGTAATTGATGTTGAGCGTGACAGATTGCGTGCTACTCCATTAATATCCACCCAGCTCAGGCAGACCGGTATATCGAATGTTTGCTTGCGTAACAGTGACGGGACCCTCAGTTTGGTGGTCACTGTACTGGATGAGTTGACTGGTGTATCCACTTGTTTAGTGGTTCTTCCATCGATTACACGCAACCCGTCCGGATCAATATACACATTCATATCATTGATGGCTGCGCCATTGTTCACAATCTTAGAGGTAACACGTATGCCAGAATCAGTTGGCTTATATTTTTTGCGATCAGTGGTGACACCAAGATAAATGCACGGTTTTTCCTTTATATTTAATTCAATATGTATACGGGGATTTTCCCACTTGGTCGGAGCATGTGATAAAGCATCATCAGTAGTATTGTAAATATTGATCTTGATCTGTTCCTCATAAATAAACTCATCAAGCGTTGCATTAAGAACAACCTTGCTTAAAATCACACCATTTTTTGTCAAATGTAATAGAACCATGCCGTTCTCTTTATCAAAATCGGCAACCTCTACTGCATATTCTTCAAGTGTGTAATTATCACCCTGATATAGTACGGCTTTACCGCCGGACTCCCATTGTATCTCATCTGCAGATGCAATAGTAGCCAGTATAACCATTACTGAGAATAAACACAGGATTAATGTCAGTTTAATCACCGGACGCCTCCTTAACAAGCACCCACTCTCCACTATCAGTCTGGTAGATTGTTCCGAACTTCCTCCCGCTTGTAGAAACCTCTTCTTTGGTCAGTTCAAGTTTCTCTATATCATCGCCTTGTTTGATTATCACCTGCATGTTCTCCTGTCCGGGATTCATTACAATAGTGACATCGCTCTGGGTGATCAGTTCTTCTACCCCAAAGTGCGTCAGTGCAACCACAAGCAGTCCGATGGCAAATATCATGGCAACATCAAAAAGGTTCGCAACACTGCTCATGGGATCGTCATCTAAATATGTTTTACTTTTTCTGCGGTTCATATATCTCATGTTTTCTCACCAATTGTCACAGAAATGGGTAAGGTCTGTATCTTATTCAAATAATTCCGGGACACAATACGACCGGTTTTAAGACATTGGCTGTCTGTGAATATTTTCATTACAGATTTCGAAATATTAATTTCTTTAATATCCGAATAGCGTATCTTAACGTTACGTGTATCGTTTTTCAGTATCTCATCCGGAGGAAGTTCACTCAGTTCATAGGATTTTTGTTTTTCATGTTCTCTTGTTAAAAATAATGAATATAAAATTATTATTAACATCAATAGATTGATGAATGTCAAATATAGGTAAGAAGGCAGTGCGGTATAACCTGCTTCAGCGATAACAAGGATCACGATGTTCACTACAGAAAATAAAGCCGCAAGAATAAGCGGTTGGGATAGTATACTGCCTGCAGTCCTTGCAATGACCACACTTGTTGGCGTAAAGAAAATGTCATAATAAACGAATCTGGAACTTACCTTTACCGTATCATAAATATCATTCTTTAATAGTTCGTCCGGATCCGGTTGTTTTGATTTTTCAATATTAATAACATGTTCGCTAAATAATATTTCAGAGATATATTCTATATCGCTCATATCCTTTGTATACCATCTGTCCCTGATCATGGCGACCATATGCCCGCTCACCCCAGCCATCAGTCCTACAACTGTTGTACCGAATGCAATAATAAGGTTATCAGACAGCGTTTGGATATCGCCCCGTGCAAGCCCGGCCAGTGCCGGTCCCATTGGTATGAGTGTCCCCATCAGACCGAACATGGGACCTGCTTTTGCCACAAACCTTGACTTTTCAAGTTTTTTAATTATTTCAGCATCACATTCTTGTAACAGCTTTTCAACTCTGAGATGCATGAGATCCTTGTTATGGAAGTCATCCTGGAATTCGGAAAGGTGGTTAATATAAAAATAATGAAACCTGTTTGAGCAGAATTTTTTAAGAATAACTGCTACATTTGCAAAATCGTTTGCTTCCATCGATCCCTTAGCTTTTAAAGCTCCGTTCTCGATCAACCAGAAATCACTGTGCCTGGCGCGCCACTCGGTGAAGAAACCGCCAATCTCTATGAAACTCCAGGCAAGTAAGCTCAACAGTATAATTATAACCGGATATAATAGGTTTGTTGAAATAACATATATTCCTGTTTGTGCGGCCGATTTGAATAATTGGGTAATTTCAATTCCAAAAGTTAGATCCATTTAAATCCCTGTCCTTTGCTCTGAAAATAGCATTTTCACGCTCGTGAATGTCCTGAAATGTCATGAGCGCTTATTTGGTTTTGTAGATATGTTACTAAAAATGGCAAGCAAACGGCTTGTTAGCTTTTTACTAAAAGCTGGCTTCTACTAATTAGCTGTTCAAATTAATTATTGGCACTATTTGATGTTCATATGTCTGACTTGACTTGCAATTCTTTGGAGGATGTGTATTTTGATGTCCGGTATTCATAGTTATCAGAAGATCTTTAGTAAACAGATAAAAACCGTGCCGCATATTTGCGTCACGGTTTTCAAGTTAGGAGGATGAGTCCCGATGTCACATGGATTCAGATATTGATATACTATGTCATTTTGATAATAAACATTATCTAAATGGGTAAGATGGTTTTCAAAAATACGGTAGGTACATCTATTTCATTCTTGTGGATTATGGATCAGAAATAACTATTGGGTGCCATATGAATAGTTAGGGAGATATAACGGCTCCTGATATGTCCCTATTACCTTACTTTGAAAGATCCCAAAAAACAACCCCTCACACTATCGTTTTTTGTTGCCACCAGAAATTTTTAAATAAAACTCTCGGTTCAGGTCTCCTTCAAAACCGTTTCCAGTCCAAGTGCAGTAAAATGTCTCATCTGATCTAATCCCATAGTTTCAAACATAAACTGCGGTTTCTTGTCACCCCTTTTCACTAGGACAACTCTGATCTTCTCAAGATATGGTTTGATCTCACGAATATCTAACTTTAGTATGTTGTACGTAATAGTATTTGTAGTTAGTGGCACTTTTAATTACTGATTCAATTAATTGCTATTGTTTATATTTAAAATTCGTTGGTGGCAACAATGTAAAATGAGCAAAACGTGGGAAAACGCTAGCAACAGAGGATATAAATAAGTTCAACAGTTAGTAGATAGGTTTATCTTTCAAACTCAGGTATTAAGCGTTTCATTCCCTTTTATTACAGTACTTCCGAATAGCCCTACTTCCGATTTAAGATTTCTGACCAATCACAGCAAAAAGCATATATTCTATTAAAAATTTTTTATTCCATAAGCTCATCCCTTATGTAAAAATCGTAGGAGGGGATGAACCTATGGATTTTTCAAAATGCACCAGCCTGTTAGCAATTGCATTAGAAATACTCAGTAATAATAATAAATCAAGCATAATAAAGTTACCGAAAAGTGCTACGTATAGCCTTCAAGACACCTTAAGCGTAATACTTCACGCTGCCACTTCAGCAACCAACTCGCCAGAATCAGCAAGTAATGACCTGAAACTAAAAAACCCAAATAAAAAGATACCATCATCAGACACAATTAATAACTACATAAAATCAAACAGCATCGAATACATTCTATCTGCATTCAGAAAGATTAACAGTGACATAATAGACATGCTTAACCTTCATGGCACTACTCACGATGTTGCTATTGATTTTCATAATATACCGTATTATGGGGATAAAAATACGCACGTAGATAATGAGTCGCAGACGCTGACGCATCCGAACGTGCATCCTTAAAATTACCACATTCAATACTTTCGCATAAATATGAACGGCGGATATCCCCATAGCGCAAATAATCCCGGTATGCATCCTCCTTCAGCGAAATGCTGCCATTTCTAAGCTGCTCCTTTAGCCCTTTCATCAAACTCGTATCATACAGCACCAGCGCCTCCGTAAGAGGATTCACCCCTTCCCTGGGCACACCCATTTCAATATTTACCAAGAACACATTCCGGGCTACTACTGCACAGGAAATATCTTCAAACTCACAACGGCCTTTCACATTATTGAACCTGTCCAGACTTCCCATCTCCTTCAGTTTAGCTGCCGCAGGCAGCTCAATGACAACTGCCATAACATCAATATCACTATCCTCTGTATCCTCACCTCTGACAACCGAACCAAACAGGAACACTGAAACCAGATTATTCCCTAATACGCTCCGTAAAAGATTTGCATACTGCACCGCCAGTTTTATCTTTTTAGAATCTGCCATAGATCGCTCCTGTCAAAGAAAATAATCCCCATTTTCTACATTTATTTTACTTTTGCACACACTATTTAATACCCCAACCTTATACAAATATTTGGGAATATTTTGATAACAGTAAATGGACTTTTAAAAAAATGTGGAAGTACCACAGCACTGGGCAATGTCAGCTTGCATGTAAAAGAAGGTACAATACACCGACTTATTGGCCCCAACGGAGCAGGCAAAAGCACCACCATTGTCGCCACTCTTGCCATGCTGTGGATATTGCTTCCAATCTTTAGTGTTGCAGTAGAAATGATATTATCTATGGTACAGACCGTTGTCATGATCTCCCCCATCACCCAGGACCTGATGGTTCTGTATGGCAGGAATAACGTCCTGGTAATTCAGTATGCAATAATCCAGTTCCTGGTAGCCCTGGTACTTATCATCCTCAGCATAATAGTATTTATTAAGCAGGACATAGAATATTGACCTCCACTACCGACCTTGTGGTAAAATGAGAGATATGAGAGGACAATGAAATGACAGATACATCCAATGACGATGCCAAGGATTACCTTGAAATAAAAATGAAAGCCGGGTGGTATATGACCATAACCCTGGCAACAAGCGAGAAATTTGATAAAGAATATGTAGAGATCGCAAAAGAACGCAGCGGCCAGAAAAAAAGCAGGTTCAACCTGAACCCAAAATATACAAGGCAACTGGGGGAAGCATTGATACAATTCGCAGATGCCAATGACCTTTGAACGATGGATATCAAATAAAACCTGGCAATGACCTTTGAACGATGGATATCAAATAAAACCTGGCAATGACCTTTGAACGATGGATATCAAATAAAACCTGGCAATAACCTTTGAACGATGGATATCACATAAAACCTGGCAATGACCTTTGAACGATGGATATCACATAAAACCTGGCAATAACCTTTGAACGATGGATATCACATAAAACCTGGCAATGACCTTTGAACCATAGACATCACATAAAACCTGGCAATGACCTTTGAACCATAGACATCACATAAAATCTGGCAATGACCTTTGAACTATAGACATCACATAAAATCTGCCAGACCCA
Source organism: ANME-2 cluster archaeon (assembly GCA_014237145.1). Classification (NCBI taxonomy): domain Archaea; kingdom Methanobacteriati; phylum Methanobacteriota; class Methanomicrobia; order Methanosarcinales; species ANME-2 cluster archaeon. The sequence goes on along the minus strand of JAAXOC010000077.1, from coordinate 41,724 downwards.
TCTGTTTTGAAACATCACTCTCGAACAGGGACTTGATCTCAAGATTGATCAGTTCAAGTCTCTGTTTAGTGTAATCACTTATTTCGTACTCATCTGCTATCTTAAGTGAAACATCCATATACTTCTTGACAGATCCCTCATGTACAGTAAGTACGATCTTACCGTTGCATTTCGGACATACTCCTTTCAGCGGCGTTCGCCTAAACTTCCTGTTACACTTCACGCACCTGACCTGCTGGCGGGAAAAAGCCCTCAAGTTGCCGATCAGGTCGGGCAGGAAATGGGATTTGATAACCCTTTCCGCCACGTCTTGCTCATCCACTGCCCTTATCTTACGTGCCAGTTCAAGCTGGGCCGTCATCTTTTCGATCATAGTACCCAGGGTCTTGTATGCACTGTTGGCCGGTCCCATGGCAATATCTGAAATATCATGGGTAAAACCCCAGCCCTCATACTGTCCAGGCGTGCCCAGCCTGCTGCTCACTGTTTCAATGAGCTTTTCCAGGTCCTTGGGATTGGCATAATCCAGGGTGGCCTCATAGAACTCAAGCGGATACCTGAACAACAGGTCGATATTATGCGCCTCCTTATCCACCTCCTTTGGGTCGATGCGCGTAGTAAGTACAAGCGGTGCATCCATCTTTCCGCCCCTTTTATCTGGCAGGTATGAACGTGAGAAGTTCAGGAACCCGTCCAGCAGCAGCATGACACAGTCCTCATCACCATCACAGTTGCGCCGCTTGGCAGCATGGAAAAAGGGATGGGCATAACCCACCGAGGCACCGGTAAACCCTATGACCCTGGCCAGTACCCCGGCAGAGGTATGAGGTGCAAGCCCTATGACCATGGTCCCGATAAGGTCCTCCACTGATCCTGCCTTATAGTATGGTTCAAGGCCGTAATACTTGACAAGCAGGTCGTCAATGAAATTGGCGGTCTTGAGCAGGTATTCGGCACAGTGATAGGAAACGACAATATCCTGCACCTTCAGTTCAACTACCTGTGATGCGTCCACCAGGTCTGCCCCATATGTGTCAACATTGTATCCTAATCGGTGCATAGTCTCTACGCTTACACCTATCTCATCAGGCCTGACATGGGTCAAAGGCATATCAGACATATCATAACGCACCGTTCCGTCCTTGAAGGTAACCACACCGTGCCTTGCGCGTAGTATTCCCTTTTCAATGGGTTCAGGTGTCTTGTGTTTGGATATCAGTCCCTGGACACCCTTGAAAGTATCAAGATTGTCACGTTCACCCAGGTTTTCGAAGGCCCTTTTATACTCTTCCTTGAAATTAATTGTCAGCTTATCAGCCGACGTAGTCTCTTTGTGGCATTTGGGACATTCCGGTTCATTTGTCTCGATATTACATACAGGACAGTGCAATTTTGGCAGTGTCGGGCTGTTGCAGTCAGGGCATAAGTTCCTGAAGGTCACAGTACCGCAGTGGGTACATGCCCTGCAGTCCACCTCGATCTCATAGATACCCACTTTTTCCTTGAACGACCTGGAGTAGTTTTTAGCATTGATGAGGGATCGTGTCCGTCCGCCTGCTTCACCTACAGGGAACAGAACATTCGGTGCCGGTTTCATCTCCCGCCTGTTAGATTTCTCGGGCCGCCCCATCCGCGCTCCTATCCTGTAGGGTGCCCTTGCCCTGACCGTCAATTGAGCCAGGTGGTTTACCATCTCCATAGGGTCGGGAAAATCGTCCTGTGAAGCACTCCTATGCCTTTGTAGTGAACCATCAAGCCCAAGGCACCTGACCAGCGGTGCTGCCTGTTCAATATCAATTCGCTGCTCCCGGATACTGTGCTGGACAAGCAGTGTTTCCAGTATCTGCTTTATTGCATCGTCAACAGGAATTGACAGCAGTTCACCAGCAAACTCACCATTTTGTTCAACGTATTTTGAAAGTGTGATTATTTCTCCTGAAGTAACATCGTGCCACAGGTAAGTGTACTGGGGATGGAGCGCAACATTGAACGTATCACACAACTCCAGTGCTGTCTGGCCGCCGGGGTCGGTCAACTGTGAGTCATCATATGGCACATCTTTGCCTATCTTACCGGCGTTAGTATGCAATTCCTGGATCCACCATTCAAAACAATACGATGAAGGGACCAGGATATGGTTATTCTCAAGGAAATCACCGTAGTTGATCAACAACTCCCCGATATCAAGGATACTGGATACCGAACTCCTTATTTTCCTTGCCTCGTCAATGGAATCCACTCTCACTACCCTGCCATTGAATAGCCGTACAGTTGGACCTTCCAGGCTGTCCACCGGCGCTATTCCAAGGGCTTTGCCCGGTCTTTCAACTTTCATCTGGGTGCCGGGTGCAAGAAAATCATCCATTAATACCATGGTTGCCGGACTTACGCCTCCCGCTGCAAAACAGGTGTTCCGGCTGCGCCCGTACCTCAACCTGAAGCCGCCTGGCCTGGAAGGGTATGAGAACACGGGCCTGCCTGCAATGATGTCCTGCAGGTATTTGTCCTTGGGTTTGACCTTGACAGCCTCGTCATCATTTTCCTGTTCGTCGTCATCATCTTTCCTGACCCCGGCAATGAACTGGTCAAGCCAGTCCCAGCCGTCCAGTTTTAGAGCATTTACGTGCTTTTTTATCTTTGGCGCTTTCAGTGCCAGCCCTTCGGCCAGTACCAGGCACATCCCGCCCCTTACGCGGTTGGTGGGTATCCGGGGGAGGTCCCTGTGCCCCTCCACCTCAGCATCCTCGGTTGGTTCACCGTCAATACAAATGGGACAGTTCTCCACTATAAGTCGTATCTCCTCTTCGCTGGGTGTATATTGCAGGTTGGCCACGCGCCTGTACAGCAATACCTCTTCTACATACCGCTCAACTTCTTCCTTACCGGGCTTGTAGCGATCAAGACCCATATTCTGCCTTACAACATCAGCCACCAGGACTGAAAGTGCCTGTGCCGTGCCTCCGGCACTCCTGATGGGGCCCGCATAATAAACCCTGATGAACCTGGAACCATCAGTGTTATCGTCCACATCGACCCGCTCGATACCTTCGATAGGGGCCGCTACTACACCTTCGGTCAGCACCGCTACAGCCACCCTGACAGCTGCATCAATAGCCTGGGTCTCGGAATCGAATGACTGTACTTTTCCGGTGGCTACATCCACGCTTATCTGGAGAGCTGCTGCTTCCCTGCTCATTTTTGATTCAAGTTCCCTGATACAGGGTGCAACACCTTCTATCTCCATAAGTTTCTCAACCCTGTCAGCCAGGTCCTTAGCGAGTGGAATTTCGATATGTGGTTTTGGCTCAAGCCCTTTTTTCCTGGACTTTGAGGCAATATCAATTTCGGCATGGAGCGTTTTCTCCAGTTCGTCAAAGTATTCCTGCATCCTGTTGCTGACAGACGTGTCTTTCATAAGTATCCCTATATTGTATGTAAAATTGAGTTAATGGTAAATAAGATGTGTGAAATAGTAGTTATCGACCAATAACTATATTAATCATAAGATAATATTAAACATTAGTCACTGGCATTAGTTAATAAAATTATATATCTACAATAATCGTAATTTAATTTAAATATATTTTGATAGAATTAACTATATATTATGAAAAAATAGGAAAAAAACATTAGGTGATATGAAATATGAGATCTTCTGAGGTAAGAGTTTTTGATGAAACTGATCTGGAGTTTATTGAAATATTAAGGAATTTAAATATCTCACGGAATGTGGCTTCAACTCTTGCGTTTCTTTCAAATGTTGATGAAGCAACTTCAAAAAGCCTGGAACTTGGTTCCCAGCTTAGGCAGCCGGAAGTTAGTATTGCAATGAGGGAATTAAGGGATTTCGGGTGGCTGGATGAAAGAGAGCTCAAGAAAGAAGGCAAGGGCAGGCCGATGAAAGTCTATAAGCTTGCTGTTCCATTTGGTGAAATTGTTGAGCATATAGAAAAACAAACCAAAAAAGATAATCAAAGAATAATGAAAAACATTGAGAAACTGAAAAGGTTGAAGTTTCAAGAAAAGTAGATTATTTATCAATTTTTGCTAAGCCGGGACATATTTCCTAACAATAGCTTGTTTTTTTTCTCTTGGTACCTGAATTACCTTAGCAACAGGTAAAATTAAAAATATTTTTTTTATGAGATACTTTTGCCCTGAAGATACAGGGTAACCCTTAAAGATACTGCCACATTAAAGGAGTATATATGGATCACTGGATCTCCCCCGAACCAACAAGATTCGAAAGTGAACACCCGCTATTCCTCTGTGTCCTGTCAAATACGGATACAGCCAGTATCCCGGGTATCTCTGCAGCAGGGAAATCACCCGGTTTGATAGACTATACCCCGGCAGGAGATGCCGAATTGGTAACACTGGGCAGGACAGTGTGCAATGCCGAACCCCCGATGACAGACCAGAGTCCTACACCTGCCGTGATTACCAGGGCGGCAATGCAGTTGACAGGCATCCCTTTTATGTTCATAAACAGTGGCTTGAAGATAATCCCCAGCATACCACTACTGGATGTTGGTGCCTTCCCTGGCAGGGATATCAGGACGGCACAGGCAGTACCGGATGCACGTAAGATATATGCGAATGCACTAGAGATGGGACGCCAGATACGAAAGCTCTCGGATCTTGTTATTATCGGTGAGAGTATACCAGGCGGGACTACCACTGCCATGGCTGTACTTCAGGCAATGGGCATAGACGGCAGGGTGAGCAGTAGTAATTCCCTAAACCCCCTGGACATTAAAGCACAGGTCGTGGACGAAGCTTTTAGCAAAGCAGGCATCCGTTTTGGGGATATGTCACATGACCCCATTGGCGCAATAGAACACTTTGGCGATCCAATGATGCCGTGTGTATGCGGTCTCATAGACGGGCTAAAGGACACAGGGATCGTACTGGCAGGCGGCACACAGATGATGGCAGTACTTTCCCTCCTGGATGGTCTGGGTATAAATGGGAATATTTCAATTGCCACTACGAAATTTGTGGCAGAAGACGGCACTGCCAGTTTTGTTGAAACGGTATCTGAGCTGGGTTTTGAATCTTATATTGCTGACCCTGGTTTTGACAGGTCCAGGTACCAGGGACTCAGGATGTATGAATCCGGAGTAATAAAGGAGGGCGTGGGAGCAGGTGGTGCAATGTTTTTAGCAGGACTTATGGGGATCAGGCAAAAAGAGTTCAGGGAACAGGTAGAACTGGTGTGTGACCAGATATTGTAAACCTACTAAGATTCCAGTATCCCGGATTCGATATCTTCGATCATAGAGTTCATCTTTTCATACCAGGTATCGATATTCCCTTTTATCATTTCTTTTAATTTACAGGGATCAAGTGCTGAATAAACGTAATAATAGCCTCCACCCTCTATGGTTTTAGTCTCCCTGTATACCAGTTGGCATGACATGAGGTTTTGCAGGGACCTGTAGGCAGTGCTGCGTTCCCGATTAAGCAGTTCACCCAGTTTTTCAGCAGTCATCTGTCCATGGGATACCAGTAATTTGTAGGTTTCCATGTCCAGGTTCTTTAATCCAAGCACGCATTTGGCAATGTCTGAGCAATTGAAATTCCCGTGGATCATTTCAGGTATGGAACTTGGAATTTCTTACACCTCGTTATTGTTATGTATGATCTGTTCAGTATTATTGTGGCAAGTGGTAAGTGGTAAGCACAATATTGTATAGTTTGTACAAAACCATTATAATACTATAACTATTACAACTATTTATTTAATAAATTATCGATGGTCGAAATGGAGAACGATAGATATATTGTAGTCCAAGGGTGCAGGAAATGCGGAAAATGTGATCAGGTGTGCCCTGTGGATGCACTGTACAAGGTTGACGGCGAGGCACGCATAGATTATGATAAATGCACACGCTGCGGTAAATGCATGGAAATATGCCCGAATAAGGCCATAATCTACCTGGACTGACCAGCCAGGGCTTTCAGGCATCCTTCCAGCGTGCCGTTACCTGTTATATCAGGAACAATTCCATGATCACGCATCATGCTCGCGGTCTTAGGCCCGATGGCGATCACTGTTTTACCTGCTGCATCCCCTGTTGATACACCAGACTGAGCAAATGACTTCCCGCTGGTAAATATGACCACGTCCACGTCAGGCAGTATCTTCCTGAGATCGTTTCCAGTGGGTACCAGCCTGTAGGCTACTCCTTGCTGTACACGGGCGCCTGAAGCAGTAAGTGACTCCACCAAAGCGGGATTTGGGATATCTGGGCGTACAATTCCTACGGTCCTGCCTCGGATGCGTGACCCGAGATGGGATGCAAAATGGTCAGATGAGAATGTGGTGATTGTTTCACAGTTGAAGCCCTTATCGACGATGGCTTCCTGTGTCCTGGGACCAACTGCTATGATAGTGGTAGTATCCGGGACAGTGCCGCACTGTTCAAAGAAGTACCTGACACCCATAGTGCTTGAGAAGATAAGAAAATCCACTTTGGCTGAGGTCACTTTCCTGCAAAGCTCATCCAGTGATGCAGGATCATCCGGAATTTTTGTCTTCATTGTCGGGACAAGTATTGCATCATGACCGTACTTTGAAAAAAGTTCACTGGTGCCGCCGGATTTTTCTTCCAGCCGGGTTACTGCGATTTTCATCTGATTGAATATCTTCGGTATATGATTTAACTTCTTCCAATTATTGTTCCGGACCTCATAGCCCATGTTCTGATCCCGGGAGCTTTATCAGCAAATTTATATTAACCAATAAATGTCTGTTACCCGTCAATTGCCTCTAATAAGGTCAGTGGCAATTGTAATAACCTGAGATGTGACAATGAATACCAGCTTTCTACTACTGTCAGTCGTCATCGGTTTTATTCTTGGTATATTCAGTGGGCTTGTGCCTGGCATTCACACCAACACGTTCTCTTTTATCTTAGCCGCATTTTCACCCTTACTTGATGAACTGGGTTTTAGCCCGGTGTGTGTTGCAGCTATTATCATATCAAATGCATTGACCCACACCTTTCTTGATATTATACCGTCTGTATTCCTGGGTGCGCCCGATGCCGATACATCACTGGCTGTGCTGCCCGGACACCAGATGCTGCTGGACGGGCATGGTTTGGAGGCGGTCAGGCTGTCGGCACTGGGCAGTGCAGGCTCGGTAGTGGTCTCACTGGTACTGATATTGCCCATGGCAGTATTCTTTAATGGTGTGTATCCGTTTGTAGACCAGTACATTGGCTGGATACTGCTGGCTATTGTGCTGGTAATGGTCTATACCGAGCGTGGTGAGGTGGTTGAGGGACAGGGGCCACTGGTGAGGATGAAATACAGGATGTTTGCTGTAGTGCTGTTTTTAGGCTCGGGTCTATTGGGTTTGTTCGCTTTTGAATCCCAGGCATTGATGAACCCGCTTATCATGGTCGGCGAGCCTTCCATACTCATGCCCCTGTTCAGCGGGCTGTTCGGGGCGTCCATGCTGGTGATCAGTATGCTGACTGATACGGTCATACCTATGCAGGTAAGTTCCAGGCTGATCCTGCTGCCGAAGCGCATATTGAGGGGAACTGTGGTTGGCAGCGTTGCAGGCTCCTTTGTGGCATGGCTGCCCGGTGTCACTTCGGCAGTGGCTACTGTGCTGGCAAGACTGGCAGTGAAGGAGGACTATTCTGATGATGACACGGCCAGGGAGTTCATTGTTTCTATATCGGGTGTGAATACGGCGAATGCGATTTACGGACTGGTCGCCTTGTATGTGATCGGCAGGACCCGCAGTGGTGCCATGGTTGCTGTATCCGATGTGATGGGTGGGACGAGTCTGGATGCCAATATCCTGGTCATTTTGCTGATTATAATTGTCGGGGTGTCGATCGCTGCCTATTTTATGACGATATACCTGGGTGACAGGATACTGGGTGTGCTGACCAGGATCAATTACCGCAGGATGTGCATGGTGATTCTGACAGGGCTGACATTGCTTGTACTGGTGTTCACGGGCTGGTTCGGGCTTGTGGTGTTTGCTGCGGCTGTTCCTTTGGGTATGCTGGCCCCATATCTGAAGGTAAGGCGGACCCATGCTATGGGTGCCCTGATACTGCCGCTGCTGATGTTTTATTTTTGATTTTCCTTATAGCTGGACAGTAAGTTTAGGAGCAATGGGCCAGCCGCCGGCAGCCCTCTTGATTTATCGAAGCCCAGCCCCGGATCAGCGCAGCAACCAGACAGAATATAGCCAGCTTTATACTTCACTGGCTCACTCTATCTTTTTTAATTTATTTGAAATATCACGGCAAGTTCCACCAATTAAAATCAAAAAAAATCCAAACATCACTATCGCAATAAGTGTATAAATAAAATTTAAAGGCGATGAAGCAGGATTTTGTACATAGTATAAAGCAGCAATAAGAATAGCTCCGAAAAGTGCACTTACCAATATTTTTAATATATCAAGTCTTGCTAAAATATAATCCTTCTCTGACATTCATCAAACCTCATTTATGTAAATCCGCCCATCCTCTTCATTCTGCTAATTCCTTTGATGTAGGATATGGAACCCGTTTTAATTTTACATTGCCCTTTTCATTACATGCAAATAAAACGCCTTCGTCGTCTCTTGAGAGGAGCATGCACTCATTTAAGCTGAGTTTTTCGTATATTGGTTCTTCCTTCTTCTTTTCGATCATATTATTATCCCTTTCTCAATAATTATAAACTACAATAGATGTGTCATAAATTTTTGCATTCATAGGACCTGATCTTCTTTGTTAATATGGTTGCTGATCCATAGCTTATCTTGATACTGCTGCTGCTGGTGTTTTATTGCATCATCATCATCTCGAAATTACCGCAACCCTAATCTAAAGCCTTTGGTAATCCTTCACATGAAAAATTATATCGATGACTGTATAAGATTTATTTGAATATATTATCTATTTCCCAAAAAATATCATTAAGATATTGTGCCCCCACACCTAAATTTTGGCAGTATCGGGATAATGGAAAATCTCCTGTTAGTATTTCACCACCATTATTTTTGGCAGCAATTATTAAAGAAGTATCTGTAAAACCAAATTGAAACACCTCTTCAGATTCAAGAATTATTTTTTTTGGAATATATGACTCTTCCATACTCTTAAAATTTTCACTATTTTCTTTAAGAAACTCTGAGAATCGATTTACTTTCAAATTTGCAGCAAAATTTGATACTTCACATAGAACTCCAGGTGTAACAATAATTATTTGTGCATGTGCAAGGAATTGTTTAAGAAGTGTAAAGTTTTTAACCGGAGACTGTCGGAAAAGTCGATATTTTGAGATATTACATTCAAACCTGAAATTTCAATGCTACAGTTCATAGCGTTTTACAGAGATATGTTTTATTCAATGTTTCGATTTTGGTACTTTTCCGACAATCTCAACCGAATAATTATACGTCTTAAGTCTTTAAAATTTTGATATCAAATTTGTGTCATAGGTCCCTATCAGAAATAATAAGAGAGGAATTGTATCGATTATAATGATCTTGGGAGCTTTAATCATACATTTGGACATCCATAATGGTTCCATCTTCATCAATTATCATTGTGTATTTTTTTGTTTGCTATTCAAAAATATTCTTCACATCACAGTTGACTACCCATAAATCATCTTCTTTTGTAACCTTACTCGTTTCGAATAGAAAATAAGTGGTGGTTTTTGTTTCTTCAAAATATTTTTTAGCAATAATTGCCGCCCATTTTGCATCAATAGCCATTAAAATCACCTGTACAGGCTGTCCCAAAACTAAAAGCGTGTGTGCAAATCAAATGAAATCTATCCCATCTGGGATAATAACATTGAATTATAATCAATAATTGCCCAATTATGATAAAATATAGCCGAATTGTATAATGTGAATTAGTTTTGGGACAGCTTGTGTAATACAAACTACTTTTAAATACATATTTTTTTTCATCTTTATTCAATTATATGATGATAAAAACCATTCTCTATCAGGGTATAGGGTATACCCTGCATGTATATTCCCTCAAAGCGCCAGCAACTTCTCCTTACCCGTTATCACATCTTCCATCGAGAACACTTCCAGATTATGGATGCCGCCATACCCCAACTCCCCTATCACTTCCAGGTCAACCGTCCCGCTGCCAGGTGCCATATGCACATCCCCGTTATACTCATCGGTCCACACACCCATATTATCATGCACATGCACATGCACCACCAACGGGCGCACAGTCTCCATAAACTCCCTGACCATACCCGCCCTGCCTCCTGCAGTCAGGTTAGCATGTCCCACATCAAAAGTAATACCCAGGTTGCCTGAATTGACCTCCTCAACTGCCTGCACCAATTCACCAGCCTCACAGCACAGGTTCCCGGGAGCCGTCCCCTCCTTGTTCTCCAGGCCCAGCATCACACCGTGATTATCTGCAAACTCTGCCAGACGCTTCAGGTTATCCACCATCCTCAACAGGCTATCCTGGCGGTTATTCCCAACAAGCCCGGGATGCAAAACCACCACCCTGGACTGGAAATATGCTGCCAGTTCAATAGACTCTTCCATAAGCCTGAAATCAGAACCTTTCATGTTCGCCGTATCCACACACAGTTTGGCAGGATATGTGGGAACATTGGCATAGTAGGGTGCATGTACAGATGTCACACCGCTGGAAGTGGATAACATATCAGACACATTCCTGACCCGGTCATGCTGAAGTTTGCGCCCCTCATAGAGTTCCATTTTAGGCACATACAGCTCCACAGAGTCAACCTCATTGACCAACACCTCAAGCGGGGATGCAAAGGAAGATGCCCCTATGATCATTACTCTACAGCACCTGCCCCATGATGTCCAGTGCCCGCAGGATATCCTCATCAGATGTGGCATAGGACAACCTGATATGCCCTTCGCCCCGGGGCCCGAAGGCCGAACCAGGCGCAGTGATCACTCCCGCATCCAATAACTTCATGACAGCCTCCATTGAATTGTCAACCTTTGGGAATGCATAGAAAGCGCCCTTTGGTTCCACGCATCCAATGCCGATATCCTTTAGTCCTTTTATCAATAAGTCCCTGCGCCGCAGGAAACTCTCCCGCATCTCTGTCACGCATTCCTGGGGCCCGGTTATGGCAGCCAAAGCCGCTTTCTGTGCGATACTGTTAGCACATGCCTGCACGTACTGGTGAGCCTTCAGCATCTGCTCGGTAATATCATGTGGAGCAGCCACATAACCCAGCCTCCATCCAGTCATTGCATAGGTCTTGGATGTAGCATTAATAGTAATAACGTTGTTGGAAATACTGGCAGGGCTCACATGCTCCCCTTCATAGATAATATGCTCATACACTTCGTCAGAGATGATGGTAATATTATGGTCATCTGCCAGTTCGCATAGTCCCTGCATCTCGTCCCTGGTCTGCACACCACCAGTGGGATTGGATGGTGAATTGATCACGAGCACCCTGGTCTTATCAGTGATATATTCGGCAACGGTATCTGCATCCAGGGTGAATGTATCAGTTAAAGGCACACCTACCGCCCTGCCGCCTGAGATATCGGTAAGCGCCACATATGACACAAATCCCGGGTCAGGTACCAGTACCTCATCCCCTGGTTCCACAAGAGCAAGAAGTGCTATGTGAAGTGCCTCCGATGCACCCGAGGTAATAATAATATCATCAAAAGCGACCTGGAAATTATTAAACTGTTCGAATTTTTCTGACAGGGCCTGCCTTAATTCCGGCAAACCGAGATTCGTGGTATATCCGGTGAACCCATCATTAATTGCGTCAATAGCTGCCTGTTTAATATGATCAGGGGTATCAAAGTCTGGCTGGCCAAGACCCATGTTGATGGCATTGGGGCCTGCCCCCTCGAATAACTTCCTGATACCTGAAATGTCTATCTTTTCAACCCTCTCGGCAAATCTTCGATTCGATGTCATTCTTCCTCCCTGTATTCCTTTTTGGTGATATTCCATCCTTCCATTGATCTAAGTTCATTAAATATCAGCATGATCATTGCCATACTACCATTCCAGTGAATGGTCTTATTTACTTCCCCTTCCTTAAGATCATTAATAATACTTTCAATGAAATAATTCAATGCATGCTGTTTCGAAAACTGGATATTAAAAATGACCTTGTATCCGTCTTTGATCCTTCCATAGGATATTAACGTATAGTCATTATTTTCATACAAGGGGATCTGGTCATAATCACATATGATCTCAGTTTCATGGACAAAAGAGGAATCTGCCCTGGAAAAGCATTCTAATATCTTCCTGACACTTTGAACTGTAGCCTGCTTGCCGAACCATATCTTGATCTTGCCGGTTGTGCATGACAGTCCAATGTTATCGCATCCCATCTCAATGTATGAAATATTTCTCCCATCATCAAGTACGTCATCCATTGATATAGAAACTTCTTCTAACATTAGGATATGAATTATGTTAACTTAATATGAATTTTATGGTTATATTTTTGTACATCGCTTGCTCTCGTTTTCAGTTTTACGCTATCGGATGTTCCATAATTTCCTAAAAACATCAGAACATATATATTCATAGATGAATCTATATATTCCATATAGAACGGGAGATGGATATGGAGATTCGAAAAATCCAGCGGACCGGAGGGTCAACTTACATAGTGTCACTGCCTAAACAGTGGGCCGATCATGTGGGCCTGACCAGCGGTATGAATGTGGGGATCACTACCCGACCAGACGGTAGCCTGCTTATTTCACCTGATATCCCGTCTCCATCTCCATCTCCCACAAAAAAACAACTGGATGTTACTGACAGGACCGGGGATGTGCTGGTGAGGGAGATCATAGCGTCCTATATTGCAGGCTTTAATGTGATCGAACTGGTATCAAAACGGATCACTGCAGAACAGAAACAGACCATCAGGCAGATCACACATAAGCTCATCGGACCCGAGATCGTTGAGGAAACTGCTGATCGGATGATCATCCAGGACCTGCTGAATCCCGTTGAACTGTCCCTGCGCCAGTCTGTACGGCGGATGTACCTGATAGCAAGTTCAATGCAGACAGATGCAATTCATGCCCTGGCATCCAGTGACTCTGACCTGGCCATGGATGTATCCAGCAGGGACGATGAAGTGGACAGGTTATACCTGCTGATCGAAAAGCAGCTTCGTATCATGCTTCGCAGTGGACAGGTAATTGATTCACAAAAAGATATGACACCTGATATGAGTCTTGACCTGAGCCTTGCGGCCCAGCCTATAGAGAAGATCGCAGACCATGCAAGGAAAATTGCGCTTATCACAATAAGCCTGAAGAAACAACTCCCTGAAGATGTTGTCAGGATGTTTAAGGGTGCAGGGCAAAGTGTAAGCAAACTTGTGGAGAATTCTGTAGAATCATTATTTTCATCTGATATTGACAAAGCAAACAATTCGATCGAGATGAAAATGGAAATAAACAAGGCACTGCATGCTATTGATAAGAAACTGGTCACCATGGATCCCAGGGATGCACTACACCTGCGAATTGTATCGGATAGTATTGATCGTATAGGGGATTATGGTGCAAATATTGCAGAAATAGCGATAAATTCAACTATATCAAAATCATTGTAAGAAAAAAATAAGAATAATCCGGTGAGGGGATTGAAAAGGAGGAAAAAGAATGGGATTGATCAAGAGAGTAAAAAAGAATTTCTCATATATATTTAGAAACTTATTTAAGAAGAAGACTGCAAAGATCGGAATCTACGGGCCGCCCAATGCAGGAAAGACAACTCTTGCAAACCGGATCATCAGGGACTGGACCGGGGATGCTATGGGTGCGGTATCGAATGTTCCGCATGAGACCAGGCGGGCACGCCGCCGTGAAGGTGTAACAATCGAATCCAATGGCTCAAAGGTCACACTTGATATTGTGGATACTCCCGGACTTGCCACTAAAATAGATTTTCATGAATTCATGGCCCACGGTCTGGAAGAAGAAGAGGCAAAGCGCAGGGCTAAGGAAGCCACCGAAGGTATAATCGAAGCCGTAAAATGGCTTGATGACCTGGACGGAGTTATCCTGGTGATGGACGCTACCGAAGACCCGTTCACCCAGGTGAATGTGACCGTTATCGGGAACATGGAAGCAAGGAAACTGCCGCTTTTGATCGCTGCCAACAAGATCGACCTGCCCGAATCCTCACCTGCAAGGATACACAGTGCATTCCCCCAGCATCCGCTGGTACCAATATCAGCATTGGAAGGACAGAATATCGATGCTCTCTATGAAGAGATCGCGGACCATTTCGGGTGATATCATGATAGGAGTACAGATGGACCTGATCTCAGAGGAAAAGATGGCCGCGATGACAGCCATGGAAAAAATACGGCTGATACTTGATGGTGTCAAGGAGGGTAAGATCATTGTGCTTGAAAGAGGATTGACACCCACTGAAGAAGCGAAACTCATAGAGATGACCATGACCGAGATCACTCCGGACGATTTTCCTGGTATTGAGATTGAGAGCTATCCCAGCAGCCAGAACCAGAAATTAATAGACAGGATATTCAGGAAACCCGTTGTCAGGACAAGATTAACAGTGATCGGCCCGGCAAACCAGCTAAAAACACTGAAAAAGGACCGCGACCTTATCAGTGCACTGGTATCCTCACAATAAATACTTAATAGTACTTTGCTAAAATAAAGAGGAACTATGCCCCACAAATGTACCCGGTGTGAGACGATTTTCAAGGACGGTGCCGTGGAGATCCTTAACGGCTGCCCTAATTGCGGCTGGAACAAGTTCCTCTTTGTACATGATGAGACCCCGGCAGTTGTGGAGAGTACAACCGAAAGGGAGGAAGAACAGCCGGCAAAGAAATTCCTCAAGGAGATAGATGAGTTCCTTGCAGACCAGGGGGTCAAGGTGGATGAGGCTGAAAAGATGGAACAGGAACCTGAGGGTGAGCGCATTGAATCTATTCGAATAATGGGCCCGGGTTCCTATGAACTCAATCTTGAAGCACTGCTGGAGCGCAAGGAGATCATCATGGCATTAAAGGAAGATGGTACATATATGGTGCACTTACCTTCGGTGTTTGACAATAAAAAGAGAAAGAAAAATAAGAAATAACCCTGTTCATTTTCATGCTTCGAAAAACGTGTTTGGTGTGGTTGAAACGTCATAAAATATTCTCTCTACACCTGAAGGGAAAACAAGTTTAAAAGTATAAACATTAGTACCCAGGTTGTGGGAATCATGGAAAAACATATTTCCTCCTTGTTCAGGGTCATGGTAGGATACATTCATTACTTTGACCACAGCACTATCTTTCCTGACACTCAGTACCTCGACATTATCAAAATCATCGAATATGTCATAGATTGCAGATTTTATGCTTCCCGTACCAAGGAAAAGGACATACATTTGTGCAATTATATCCAGTTCAAATTCGATGTTGAAGGTAGCATCCGGACCTTCTAGAGTCATTGTAATAGATTCCACCTGCAGGTATCTGGATGGCTCAGCACTTGCAGTACCCACTGTTAAATATATTGATGATAATAACAGTCCCGTCACGAGCAAAATTATTCTGCTGTTCATAGATCTATCTCTTTAATAGATAATGTTCCATACCAAATTATTTATCTTTTTCTCTTGACCTTGCAGCCACTGAGATCATGTGTCTCATATAATCTTTCCCTGCAATGTTCTTGATGATCCTGTTTTCTTTGATGTCTATGATCTCCAGGCCGGAAAAAAGGTCCTTTATCTCGTCGGGGTCAAAATAATGGTACACCGAGCCTGTACTGCGCAAAAACGTGGCAGGTTCCACTTCCCTGCCTCCTATACGCATATCCTTCCTGCCAAGTACTTCTATTACTAAGGTGCCGCCAGGCACCAGCACACGTGCGAACTCTGAGGGCACCGCACTTCTTTCCTCTTCCAGTAAGTGCTGCAGGACGCCGAAGGCAACCACTGCATCGAATGTATTGTCCCTGAATGGAAGATGGCATACGTCCGCAGCAGCCAGGTCCATTTGCATATTACGGCGCAATCTTACAGTGTCCAGTTCAGTTATGGCAAGGCTGGATATGTCCACTCCCATGACTTCGTATTCCCGCATGGCAAGAGGGATTGTGTATCTCCCCACTCCGCAGCCAGCATCAAGGATACGGGCAGGTGGTGTTACATACCTGTCAAAAAAATCAAGTGAATACGGCCCCTTCCAGATACCACACAGGTGTTCTGTGTTCCAGGCTTTCAGATGGCTGATCGGTCTTTGCTTCATACTTATAGGAAGATGACAACGTTTATGTATAAAAATGAGTTCTAATACTCACGCCAATTCAAGTTCCACAATGATAATTGGCAAAGAGGAAAAACAATGAATACGATGATCAAAACAATTATTACGCTTGCCATAGTTATGACCGGACTGCTGATTTCAGGATGTACCGACAGCGAACCTGCGACCCAGCAGCCATTAAACCACAACATGCCTTTGGTTCCTGTTGTAGTGGATGTCACAATAGGCGAAGTACTGGCGAACCCTTATGCACATGAAACCATCCGTGTGACTGGTATCGTGAACCAGACCATCGATGTTGAGGGTTATACATACATGGAGATGACAGACAGTACTGACAGCCTGTGGGTGGCAGGTTATTCGACACAACTGGATAACGACACAGAGATAACAGCTACTGGCAGCTTGCAGACCGAATTTACCAGTACCCAGCTTGGAAGGACGTTCGACATTATTTTATTCGCTGATTCGGTCTCTGACGGGACCACATCTGTTTCAAACTCCCCGCATGGCAGCGGTACTATAATAACAGGTAACATAACAAGTGACATCAATGTCACACCTGTTGATGGGGGCACAAGTATAGAAGATATCAAGTCCATGTCGGCAGCACTGGATGGACAGGTTGTAAAGGTATCTGCCGTGGTAGTGAAAAACGTGGTGCTCATTGATGATTATTTCCTGACACTTGATGATGGTACAGGACAGTTGAAGGCAAGATGTCCAAATACTTTTAATGTATCCCAGGGGGACAGCGTGGTAGTCACGGGCAGTGTAATGACAGATGTTGACCTTGGAAGTGGATACTATTATGAAGTATTGCTCCAGATAACTGATGTGGAGTAGGTACGTCAGGTATTGTATCTATCAAAGTTAGTATATAGTTAAAAACCAAACAATATTAACTAATAAAATGCGAATTTCAACAAGTGATAACAAATAAACCACGGAGGGCACAGAGGACACAGAGAGTAAAATCAGATGCAAGCTCTGTGTTCTCTGTGTTCTCTGTGGTTAAATTATAATTGTCTGAAAATCAAAGTGTTAAGACATTAGTATCGGTGATTTCTATCGATAACTTCTGTCGAAGTTATCTATCAAATGTTAGGTTCTTGACTATAAAGCCAGGTGTGAGGTGAAGGTGATATGATGGAAAAGTATCCTGTAGTAATGACAATAGCAGGGTCAGATTCAGGCGGCGGTGCAGGTATACAGGCTGACCTGAAGACCTTTGCAACACTGGGAGCCCATGGTACGTGTGCAATTACTTCTATCACTTCCCAGAACACGACAGGTGTGCAGGATGTGCATGACCTGCCGCCCGGTACTGTTGAATCCCAGATACGGGCAGTGGCTTCTGATATGAAGATCGCTTATGCCAAGACAGGTATGCTCTCTTCGTCCGGTATTATTACCAGGGTAGCAAAGATGGTCAGGGAGTACCAGATCCCGCTGGTGGTTGACCCGGTCATGGCGGCCGAGGCTGGAGACAGCCTGATCGGGCGCGAGGCTGTTACAACCCTGCAGGAGGAACTCATTCCGCTGGCCAGGGTACTGACACCCAATGTCGATGAGGCAGCTATCCTCTCTGGAATCAGGATCAATGACCTGGATGATGCGAAGGAAGCGGCACGCCGCATTGTGGATTCGGGAGCAAATGCAGTAATTATCACGGGGGGGCACCTGGAGGGGGCTGACCTCTTATATGAGGGAGTGGATTTTACGCTTGTGGATGGCGAACTGGTCAAGGGCGGGACCCACGGGGCCGGGTGCACCTATTCGGCTGCATTGACCGTATTTCTTGCTGGCGGGGCCAGTCTTAGGGATGCGGCTGCGGGTGCCAAGCTGTTTGTGACAAGGGCTATTCTTGAAAGCCGGTCTGTGGGGCAGGGCGTGGGGCCTGTGAACCAGGCGCAGCATACGGTTACGACTGCCCGGATGTACGAGGCAGTGGTGGATGTGCAGGAAGCGGTTGCCATACTGGAATCGTCCAGGGATTTTGCTGATCTTATACCTGAAGTAGGCTGCAATGTGGCCAGTGCCATTCCTGATGCAGCCGGTACTGAAGATGTGTGTGCGGTGCGGGGGCGTATCGTCAGGTCGGGGGGCCGTGTGCAGGCTGTGGGTTGTCCGGCCATGGGTGCCAGCAGGCATGTGGCAAGGATCGTGCTGGCTGCCATGCATCACGATGCCGGATTGCGGGGAGCCCTGAACATTCGTTATTCAGGGGATGTGCTGGAGGTGGTTAGGGATATGGGGCTGGCTGTGGCTTCATTTGACAGGGCGCATGAGCCCGAGGGTGTCAGTACTATGGAATGGGGCACCCGGACTGCTATTGATACGTACCGGAAGTTGCACAACCGGGTGCCGGATGTGGTGTATGACCCGGGTGCGGTTGGTAAGGAGCCTATGATACGGCTGCTCGCACACAGGGCTGTGGATGTGGCGGAGATGGGTGTGGAGATTGGGAGGAGGCTGGGTGAGGAGTAAATTTACTCATTTAGCAAGTGGTGCAATTGTGAAAAATATAAGCGGAGATTTAGTTAAGAAAACGATTCTTCCAATTCCACCATTAAAAGAACAACAATCCATCGTCGTAGAACTCGACGAAATCCCAGCCGAAACCAAAAAACTCGAAGCAATCTACACTCAAAAACTCGCAGACTTGGACGAATTAAAAAAATCAATACTGCAAAAAGCTTTCAATGGTGAACTCACGGAGGTGTTAGTATGAATGAATTAATTTTATTTCAGGATAAAAAAGTTCGCAGAGCATGGGACGAAAGCAACCAGAAATGGTATTTTTCTATTGTGGATGTAATCGAGATTCTGACAGATAGTCCAAATCCTAGAAAATATTGGAGTGTACTTAAAACCAGACTCAAAAAGGAAAACAGTGAGTTGACTACAATTTGTAGTCAACTGAAAATGCAGTCGTCTGACGGCAAATTTTATAATACTGATGTTGCCAGTACTGAAGGTCTTTTGCGAATAATTCAATCTGTCCCATCTCCCAAGGCAGAACCTTTCAAACGCTGGCTGGCAAAAGTTGGCTACGAACGGCTCGAAGAGATCGAAAACCCGGAAATCGCAACAAAGCGTATGCGTGAGATCTACAAACAGAAGGGCTATTCAGACGAATGGATCGAAAAGAGAGCAAGAGGTATCGCTGTCCGGGATGAATTAACTGAAGAGTGGAAGATAAGAGGTGTGAAAGAACATTTAGAATACGCTATATTGACAGCTGAGATCAGTAAGGCAACATTCGGCATGACGCCTTCTGAATACAAAAATTTTAAAGCGCTTGATAAACCAAAAGACAACCTGCGCGACCATATGACAGACCTTGAACTAATTTTTACAATGCTGGGCGAAGCATCAACGACAGAAATTGCAAAAAAGAAAAATGCAAAAGGATTTCCTGAAAATAAAAAAGCTGCTAGTGCAGGGGGAACCATTGCAGGAAATGCCAGAAAAGAACTCGAAGAAGAATCAGGTAAAAAAGTGTCAACAAAAACCAATTATTATGAATTGTCTGAGGCACAAATAAGGAATAAGAAAATTCAGTAATTGATACCATCGTGGAACAATAAACGAATCTGAAAACAAAAAGCGTTTGAAGGTTCATAGATTACTGAAACTGAACTGTCGATAATTTGTCTACAGTTGAGTTCGTTCCATTTTGGAACATACTGCCATATCCCCCAAGGTTGATTTGCCATATGCAAATACTGGATTTAAGTTTGGGACAGTGATCATTTGCACAACCACTCGCCCCTGCGCAAATTCAAAATAATACACTCTCAAGTATAATATGTAGGAGTGTATTCATCAACAGACAAAGCGAACTCATTGACCAGTTCATGAACAATCGAGGATTTAAGCTATTCTATGTCAAAAAGGCCTCGTCATCCTCTGTTGAGTGTTTCTCACGTTCTGGAATCATCTATACAGCTTCTGACCCCGGGCCGTGTGCCGGAGTTTATCAGGGATATGGGGCTGACTGTGGAGATTGCGAGGAGGCTGGGTGAGGAGTAAATGTGTGTTTCAAGCGTTATTTATGGAGTTGAACTTAGAAGTTACATAGGGACTAATTATCCCCATGTAGAAATGCTAACTCATACAAATACAAAAAAGAAACGTTCTTACAGGAAACATAAAAGATGTTTTTAGATTGATCCAAACAATACCATCTCCTAGAGCAGTGCCTTTCAAAAGATGGCTTGCAAAAGTCGGAAAAGATTGATTACTATTAACTCTTGCAACGGGTACAGGAAAAACTGCTATTGCCTTTCAAATTGCCTGGAAACTTTTCCATGCACGTTGGAATTTAAAGCGGGATGGTACAAGAAGACCGCGAATATCGTAAGGTGTTGTGCAGAGTTCCTGAATATCAGCAACCACAGCCCGAAGCGCAAGCATATCTCTGGGCTAAGCGGGATCTTGCCAGCGCCCCTGCATTCCAGCCAGATAATCCACATCTGCTGAATAGAAGAAAAGCAGGCATTGATCTGTAAGATGTATAGTAGTAGTTTAGTTGGTCATTCAATTGACCATTAGCTTATAAACAACTGGTCAATCATATGACCAAACATATATAAGCAACCAGTCACATCATAAATAAATATGGATTTTATAAACATATCCCGTCAAAATCCCTGGTGGAAAGATCCATCTGCGATATCCAACGATGATAAAATAAAAGATTTTCAAGCAGCACATATCCAGTGGCAACCAAGGATAAAACATGACATTACATTTGACAACGATCGAATCTATACATTACGAGGACCTCGCCAGGTTGGAAAAACAACGTTGGTCAAACTCCTGATAAAAGACCTGCTACCGGAAGTTAAGGATTCCAAGAGCATTTTTTATTATACTTGTGATCTCATAGACAATGAAAAAGAACTTTTTGAAGTTATGAATATGTATTTGGATTGGTCCCTGGCGTTCAATTTAGACCGAAAATATATATTCCTGGATGAGATATCATCTGTAAAGAACTGGGAAAAAGGATTAAAATACTTAGTTGATACCGGGCTATTAAAAAACACCTCTGTTCTATTAACCGGGTCGCATTCAATCGACATCAAACATAGCATTGAACGCCTGCCCGGAAGACGGGGGGAAGGTACTGGAACATTAGATAAAATATTATTGCCGATGAAATTTGCCGAATTCGTAGAAACTGTTGATCCGGCAATGAAAAAACTGTTAAGGGATAATGATCTTCACCAGGGAGACAAAACACAGGATATTGTTCTTGGGTTGTTTGACAGGAAAATAGATCCTGTGCTCAATCAATTACAAGTATATCAGGATGAATTGGATCGATTGTTTGAACAGTATCTGTTCACAGGTGGAATCCCAAAGCCAGTAAATGAATTCTTTTTAAAAAACAGCATTGATAGCAGTACTTATGAGATCTATATACGTTCATTGATCGGTGACCTGGCAAGATGGCAAATTCAAGAGATATCCATTAAGCAGATACTGCGAAGCATTTCCAATAAATTATCAACAAATATTAGCTGGCAAAGCATAGTTAAAGATACGGATATTGGGTCGCATAATACAGTATCTAAATACGTTGGCGATCTGGAAGATTCATTTGTACTAAGTACCTTGTATTCGATTGATATTTCTAAAAAGAGTGCCGTCTTTAAAAAGGAGAAAAAAATATACTTCCAGGACCCTTTTATTTTTCATTCTTTACGGGCATGGGTGATGGGATTGACAGATTATTTCAATTCAAGCCTGTTATATCTTAGTAATCCGGAAATGAAAGGTAAATTAGTAGAATCTGTTGTCGGGAACCATCTGGTTCGATTGATGTATAATATCTACCCCAGTGATGTTTTTTCGCTTCATGAACATGTATTTTACTGGCGGAAGAAAGGCGGGAAGATTGAAGTGGATTTTGTATTAAGATCTGGAAATAATGAGCTGTTCCCAGTTGAATTGAAATATCAAAATCAGATACAAAAAAGCGATTATAAAGGATTATACACATTTAAAAAAGGGGTATTGCTTTCAAAAAACAAATTTGATGTTACCGGCAATTATGTAACAATTCCGGTCTCATTGTTTTTGCTGCTCATTTGATAATATGGCTGTTAAAATGTTGAGATATGCACTGACAGGCAAGACAGAAGATCGTAAGGTTGATGTGCTATATCATATAGTGAACTTTGTCCGGGATATAATGACCATTTGCACAACCACCCACTCCATCGCGAATTCTAAATAATACACTCCCAAGTATAATACTCGTGAGTGTATTCACCAACATACAAAGGGAACTCTCGCTCCTCAACCAAAGGTCCGCTCGTCCCAAAGCCGAATTCGTAGTAATATGCGGTAGGTGCAGAATTGGAATAAGCGAACTCATTGACCAGTTCATTAACAATCGAAGCTTTAAGGCACTCCATGTCGAAAAGGCCTCGTTATCCCCTGCTGAGCGTTTCACACATTCGGGAATCCTCTATACAGCTTCTGACCCCGGTCCATATGCCGGAGGTTATCAGGGATATGGGGCTGACTTTTGATTAATTTGACAGGGCGCATGAGCCCCCTGGTGTCAGTACTATGTAATGGGGGTCCGGACTGCTATTGATACGTACCGGAAGCTCCACAACCGGGTGCCTAATGTGGTGTATGACCTGGGTGCGGTGGTCAAGGAGCCTATGGTTCGGCTGCTGGCGCACAGGGCTGTGGATGCTGCGGAGATGGGTGTGGAGATTGGGAGGAGGATGGGCGAAAAGTAATCTTTTGAGGGATAATGCTTTCACCGCACTTTTGCCAATCATTTTTATTTTGCGTACCCATCAATAATTCACTTCTAGTGTCAAGTCAACCATACAATATCGCAAGATATATGATCTGACACGGTTATTTTTTAAGTTTTTTTCAAGACGCTTATTAACGCTGATTAACGCTGATTTAAGGTTGCATCTGCGTTAATCAGTGTTAATCTGCGTCTAATATAATTATTGATTAATTTGATTTTAGAATTGTGCCATATGCCTTTCATGATCTGACACTTTAAGGTTGACTTGACACTAGTGGCATATCCATATTTGGTATAGAAATCCCCTATTTTTTTTAAAACTTGAATTGTCATAATGTCTTCAGAAGAATTAAATATAACTTATAATCATAAACATTAATGACATCATAAATCTCTGATTAATAACAAAGGGAGGAGTAAAGATATGAAAGTCCTAGTTGCTTATATGTCTGTTACAGGAAATACTAAAAAGGTAGCTGAAGCTATTTTTAAGGAGATTCAAGAAGAAAAAGAAATCAAAGAACTTGAAGAGGTTGAAAATCTCGAAGGCTACGATGTTGCATTCGTTGGCTTCCCGGTTCATGGATTCGGACCACCTGAAGACGTGAAGGAATTCTTAGACAAATATGCTCAAGGTAAGAACCTCGCTCTTTTCATAACACATGCAATGCCTCAGAGTATGGAAATGCTTGAAGGAATCCTTGTAAAATGCAATGAACCCGCATGTGAAGCGAACCTATTAGGTACATTTGACTGCCAGGGAGAACTTGATGAAAGCCTGGCACAAAAATTGTTAAAGCATCCTGACCCAAAAATGCAGAAGTTTGGGGCGATGCGTGAAATGACGTTAGGTCATCCTGATGCTAATGAAATTGAGAGTGCGCAATTGTTCACAAAGGAGATAATGGAAAAAGTGCGTTAGACCAAAGATTTATATTTGGAACACTTTCCTTAGCATCAAGTCCAGAAATACCAAATAAAGAAGAAAAGGAATCGCAGGATTTGAAGGAGTTTTTTCTATTACTGGTTTATTAGCAATTGCACTTTTAATTAGAAGAAGGCGATAATGTAACAAGTGGTATATATTGAATCAAGAAAAATATTATCCCCGAGCATCAATGAGAAGCCTGGGACAGAGCGAAGCGACGTCCGGGATCGTTGACTTATAATCCGCTGATATAATCCCCATCATCAGCCTGAACAGAAAGGGGACGGGAAGAAGATGAACGGTGTACCTTTATCTGGCAGCACAGTATTACCTGTATGTGCTTCGTTGGATACCATGATATGGAGGATTTGATATGACAGCAAACGCGATCTGTGCCGCCAGAAAGTATGGCGATGTGGATCATGCAGAAAATGTGTATGCCCAATTCGTCACACAGAATCAGTGTGAGAGTTTTCTTGTCATATAAATTATATTTATTACCATAACACTCGATCCTACTATGCATGACCCAGCACATAAATATAAGGCAACACATCTTATCGCAGGAAGTGCTGACATGCCCGGAATGCTGAGCAATATACTTTCTGCATTTGAAATACCATATCTGGCAGACGCTGGAAACGATCGAGGAGTGTTGATGAGATGAATATGAGATCACTGCAACCAAATCCTTTTATCGATGACATGTCTCATCCTTATGTCCATGTCGCTACGGGAGAAGGTGCATATGATAACACGAGACAAGTTCTTTCACAAATCAACCTTGCTGTAGTCAAAGGCAAGCGTGTTCTTTTAAAGCCAAATGCAGGGCGAATTGCTACTGCCGATTCGGGGATTACCACCAACCCCCAGGTTGTGGCTGCAGCAATTGATGCATTTCTCGAGGCAGAAGCAAGCGTTGCGGTTGGCGAGAGTCCTATAACAGGCGTCAAAACAATGGAGGCATTCGAAGCAACGGGTATTGCGTCAGTGGCCCGTGAGCGCAACTGTCCTTTGATTGATATGGATGCCCGGCAGCCCATTCATGTGATTATCGAAGATGGCGTTGCATTACAGTCGCTTAAGGTGTGTCCTGAAGTGCTAGAGTACGACGTTGTCGTTTCAATACCGGTCATGAAGACCCACATGCACACAGTTGTCACGCTGGCGGTGAAAAATATGAAAGGATGTCTATGGCGACGTACAAAGGTTGATCTTCACATGCTACCTCCAATTAAGGATTTGAACGACAAACCGCTTAATATCGCCATTGCTGATACTGCATCGGTTCTTCGTCCGCATCTATCGATTATTGATGGCGCTACTGGAATGGAAGGGCTGGGTCCAAGCGCTGGACAGGCTAAGAAACTTGATCTTGTTTTGGCAGGGATTGATCCTTTGGCAGTGGACGCCGTTGCCTGCTCGCTCATGGGGCTGAATGCAGAAGATGTGCCACACCTGCGTATTTGCGCCCAACGAGGATATGGCGTGATCGATATCTCAAGAATACAGGTGAGTCCTGCTAGGTGGCATGATTTTATCTCTCCTTTTGAGCCCCCTCCCGACAACTTATCTATACAGTTCCCGGGTATCACCATTCTTGATGAAATGTCATGCAGTGCCTGCCAGTCCACAGTTTTTATGTTATTGAAACGGTATAGGAGTCAGGTCTTCGACTCCTTCACCGGACAGGAGAATGTCACCATTGCAATCGGGAAGGGACATCTATCTATCCCTTGCGGTACGCTCTGCATCGGTAACTGCACTGCTCAATATAAAAAGCAGGGTGTTTTTGTACCGGGATGTCCGCCTGTGGCGACTCAAATCCTGGAAATGATTTCCAAAAACGAACTTGAAGAAAGCCCCGACAATCTGATTGAGTAGAGCTGTTGACGCACATTTGCAGGGATAACTTCCACTGTGCATTTTATAATTTAAAACTGAAAACTACTCAACAGACACTCGTGGATGCCTCGGACTTTAAGTCCGAGCGTGGTGTGGATGGGGCTGTAATTGGAATTGATGAGACTTCGTGTGCCAAAGGGCACAAATATGTTACACTTGAAGTGGATTTCGACACATCTAAAGTAATTCATGTTTGTGAAGTAAAAGACTCTAATACTGTTTCTATCTTCAAAAAAGATTACAAAACACACAGTGGAAATCATGAGAATATTCACTCTGTCTGTTGTGATATGTCCCCTGCTTTTATAAGTGGTATTCATGCTGAATTTCTTAATGCAGCAATCAATTTTAATAAATTTCATGCAATGAAGATGGTAAATGAGGAGGGAGATTAATGAATGAAGCAAATTACGGCAAGTGTAGAGACCTATCGGTCATTTGGGAGTTTATAAAAAGAAGTGCTCGTGGTTATCGAAATGTTCAGAATTTCATTACTATGATCTATCTTCGATTGGGACAATTGAATTTCCAGTTACCCACATGAATTAGCGAAGAGCCATTTGCAAAGATACACTAGAAACCGGTAGTATCCGAATCAATTACTATAGTCCCTATGAAAAGATTAATCAGTAAGCTATCGATTTCCCAATCAAGTTTGAGTAATTAGAAAAAAAACTGCAAAAAAAAGTTTGATTGGAATATTTTATTCCTTTGATATCAGTATCTCTGTTGCTTTGATCACGGCTTCTACTTTATCGCCTTCTTTTAGATTAAGCTCTTCTACCGCCTCTTTAGTTATCATCGAGGTTAGATTCGCAGACTTGGAGATTTCAATTTTTACAGTGGAAGCAACTGTACCATTCTCTATTTTCGTTACAACGCCTTCGATCTTATTTCTTGCACTAATTCTTATTTTAAACACATCCTATACTTTCTGCAATTCCTGCCACGCAATTATAATTACAGTGAATTACAATAAATTGTTGTATAACATACTATCTAAATCTACCTATTGAGTAAATGAGACTTTTTATTATTTACTGGGACTATTCAAAAAAGCCGGAATCCACACGAAACTCGGGTGACCTCAGAACTGCCTTCCGGCAGCGTTCAAGTAAAACTTGTCTCATGATTCCCTTCCCATGTACCCCAATATACACAAAAACCCATCTAGCGTCTTCAGGTTTTTGGTTCGTTTACTTTTACCACGCAGAATATCGGCGGACTTAAAGAGGAAGTTTTCGAGTTGGGAGAGCGTGATTTTTTTAGTGTCCAATATTTATTCCTCTTACATGATGTATTTTTATAATGGTGGAACAAAGTAGATATCGTTTATAATGAATTAAAAAGCTTCATATAGTTTCTACCTGACCCCGTTTTTAACAATTTCAATAGGTATAGAGGCTGTCTCAGAATTATTATCAGTATTGTTGTTAGAAAGCCTCTTGGATTTGAAGTGGATACGATAAAACCACTAAATACAATCACATATATCGGGGAAACACCATACATATAGTTAAAGGAAGTAGAAGTGAACATGTCGAGTGATATTAAGACGATACCATTGATGGACGAAAATTCTGTTGATAATTCAAGTTGCAGCACAGGCTGTGGCAATTGTAATTCAACCGGCTGTGCCGGTGGACACATTGTAAATGCAGGCTCAAGTGATGATGTTGTTTACATGAACCTCCTTTTTTTTGCACTGTTTTTTATTGTGATGATTGTTACATCGTACCTGATAATGAAAATATTGACTGCGATATTCCAGTAAATTATTCGATAAATTAATTAATGAATTCAGGACTTTCTATTAAGTATGAAGGCCGTCCAGCAATCCACAAGTTCGGACAAAAAAAGAATCCTTTGATATATTGGATGAAATGATACACAAAGGCTGGCCGTGCTCAACAGAGTTGTATGCAGAGATATTGAAAGCTATCAAGTAATCAGCAATGGTCTGGCTGTCAAAAAGCGGCTTTATTTCCCCATTTTAAACAATGGACTGAGAAGATACGATCCGATAACTACAAGGTTTGCCCCTGCCGCCACCCTGACCCCGGCGGTATTGCCAAGATAAAACAACAGTACTACAATTATCATCAGGACAGCTGCCAATCCAAGATATTTCATATTCCTGATCTTTGGGTAATATACCCTGCTGATCATAAGTATTGCTAATATTGACATTGCAGCCATCAGGCCATAAGAAAAGAACTGCCACCCCACATTATAAAACACCAGCACATACAATGCCACGGCCAGGCCGGAAGTAGTGATAGGAAGACCCACAAATCCGTCCATTGCACTGATGGCATTGAAACGGGCAAGTCTCAGTATACCGCATGCCAAAAACGCCCCTCCGACCACACATATCAGATTGTGGTACTGGGGTGCCAGAATGGCATATGCGATAACCGCAGGTGCCAGTCCGAACGAGATCACATCGGCAAGGGAATCAAGATTTTCCCCGAGCACACCATATTCCATGGACCTTGCAATAGCACCGTCCAAACCATCTGCAATAACCGCCAGTAGGATTAGGATCGAGGCGTGGTAGGCGTTTAAAGGGGACTGCACCATCATCAGGACGGCAGTAAAACCAAGGAGTGCATTTAATAGTGTCACCAGGTCAGGCAGTTTGATCAATCGGTAAATGCTTTCGTTCATTTCATCCACCTGCAAAATGACCGGAATCGTTTTGACCAGTCGTGTTTCTTATTGCTATGGCAGATTCGGCAGCTTTTACCCTGTCACCTTTATTGACAATCAGCGTATATCCGTTAGGGGGTGTGATATCCACCCGGCTTCCGAACCGTATCATGCCGATACGCTCACCCCTGACTACACTGTCACCTACATTAAAGTACGTGTCGATCCTGCGGGTCACAGTACCTGCTATCTGCACCATCCTGACAAGTCCGTAATCCGACTCAATACAAATCAGGTTGCGTTCATTCCTGTGCGAATCCTTGAAAAAGGCAGGCAGGTATCCACCATCCTTATGTTTCATCTTCACGATCTTTCCACTGATAGGGGCCCTGTTGACATGCACATTGTATATGTTCATAAAGATACATGCCGTGTTATCCCTGATATCCACAATTTTACCGTCAGCAGGAGATAAAATTACATCCTTTGGTCCTTCTACTGTACGTTCAGGATCCCTGAAGAACCAGATGAAAAAAATATCCAGTATAAAAACAAGTGCGGACTCCTTTGCCAGTAGTGACGAATTCAATAAATAAGCAGCCACTGCCAGTGTCACTGCAACTGCGAGTAGGCCCCTGACCAGGGTTTCGGTATTTCGGGCCAGAATGATTAACCACTCCTGATCAGCCTTAGGTCCTCTCTTATCAGCTGCCAGAGATTATCGATAAGGTCCAGGAGTTCAGGCAGCAGTTTCAGGACTGCATAGGCGATAAAGAATAGGGCGATCCCTGAGCCAGCTTTTGCAATAATGTGATGCCCTAAATAGAAACTGGCAGAATCATGCAGGAATAATTCATTGCCCAGGATATTTACTGTCATGGGTCCGGTCCCGAACCAGTTGTAGCCATATGCTCCTATCACAAATGCATTCCTTATGAGGTTGAGTATGTATATTACCGGGATCGAAGCCATCAGTGCCATGAAAATCCGTTTTTTCTCTGCTTTTATGCCAAGTATGATCCCGAAGAACAGGGCTATGCTTTCAATGGCTGTACACGCCAGTATGATCTCTACCCTGTATCCTTCAAGGATTATCATGTTCCAGTCAAGCCTTTCTACAGGAAATCCTGCTATCTGTGCGAGCCAGAAGGTCTGAGAGGTCACTATTGATATCAGTAAATGGTTCAGCGATTCGATTTCAGCGAAGGGGAAATAGAACAGGCATCCCACTGCCGTGATAGTAGTTACAGCTGTCAGGGTATTTTGCCTGTCAGTGGGATTATCGTTTTGTATGCCTTTTCTTGAATCCAGATATGTACCGAACATCAGTTGAGCTATGATAATGCAAATGAATGCCACGACCAGGGTCAACAGTATCATTGAGAGATCCCCTTCCTTGATGTAATATAGCGGTTGCAGCGCCCAGTATATGGCAAAAAATATCCAGCCTATGCCGCCAATGGGCATCCGGTACTGTTTATGTTGTGATGGAAGTATGGATGCAAGTAGGAAGAATACCAGTGACATCCATAGAAAGTAATTTGTCATGCTTTAAGCCCCTGATTTGTTACTGTATATAATCTTATATTATATACTACTCCGCATGTATAATCCGCATATATTAATCCAGAACTATAGATCACAGCCACATAGGTCACCGGGGATACAGAGGCAGGATCTAAGGCTCCGGAAAAGGCATCTCTATAACCTCTGTAGTAGAAAGTTACAAAAAACGGTAGTGTCCTATAAATCGTGACCTATATATTAATTGAATTTGAAAAACGAACTGATGATTTTATCTGTTAATTCGGCGTGAAGCATTTTGTTTTCTCCTTTCAGATTGGAGACTTTTTAATTTATTCTGAATCAATGGATCATGGCAAAAAAGATTAACCGCAAGGGACGCGGAGGATCGCAGGGAGTTGTTATTTTTCTCTGCGTCCCTCTGCATAATCGGCGGTTTTCAATATTGTCAAGAAAATAATAAAAAGTCTCATGAAATATAGGACACTACCCAAAAAACAGACATGGTTTGCCATATAATACGAAATAAACCAGGATAACGTTGAAGTGGCCGGAGAACTATAGTCTGCCAGGATGGCTAAGTAACATCACTGAACATATTTCGAAACGTTCTTATTATAGCAAACAATACAAAGTATACATCATATCATTGAGGGAAATCAAATGGCAAAAGAAGATAAACGACTTGTACTTTCAGAAGAGGATTGCATTGGCTGCGGAATCTGTGTAACTGTATGTCCTACCAACCTTAAGCAGGAGAAGGACATAAACTTTGATGTGGATGCCGAGCCCAGGGCAATAGCTGTGGACAATGGGCAGGCTGTCATAAACGATGACCTGTGCATAAAATGTGGCATATGCACTAAGAACTGTCCGGTAGATTCACTAACGATCGAAGTTTTAGCATAATATTTTAGGGGTTAGAATCCCTACAGTTTTTTTTATTTACATATCAGTATATACTTTCTTCCAGGCATAGAAAATGCGAACGTAGTGAGGATTTTACTGACTGACCTGTAAATTACCTTAGGTCAGGAATCAATTACTAAAATTTTTATTCAATCCCGTCCATACTCAATTGGTTCCATGCGCATACTTCACACTTCTGATTGGCATATAGGCAAAAAGATCTATGGAGAGGACAGACTGGATGAACATACCCGGTTCCTGGACTGGCTGCTGGAAATCATAATTAACAGGGATGTAGATGTCCTGCTTGTTTCAGGGGATGTCTTTGATTCATCAATGCCCCCTGCCCGGGCAACTGACCTGTACTACCGGTTCCTGTTCGACCTGTACGGGAAGACCCGCACCCATGCAGTCATAATCGCAGGCAACCACGATTCAGCAGTGAGGCTGGCCGCACCAGGGCAATTCCTGAAGATGGCCCGCATGCATGTCGTGGGCGGCATCCGTGATTCTGCAAAGGATTGCGTAGTGCACCTGGACGCAAATGGCCAAACTGCTGCCTTTGCCGCCGTGCCCTACCTGAACGAAAGCGATATTCTGCCCCATATCCCGCTGGAAGCAGAAATAGAACGCTCGCTGAGATACCGGGAGGCTATGAAAAGGATATATGATGAATGCCTGTCGGCAATGGATGCCGATATTAAAGTGTTTATGGGACACTACTTCATCCAGGGCGGCACATTCGGAGACTCGGAGCGGCTGGTGCAGATAGGCGGTATTGCGCCGATCAGGACCGATGACCTTCCCGGTGATGTAGATTATATTGCACTGGGGCACCTGCACAAGCAACAGCAGATCAAGGGAGGTGGCTGTCCTATTGTATATCCAGGTTCGCCCCTGCCCCTCAGTTTCAAGGAGGCAGAGTATGATAAGAAATACGGCAAGAAAGTCCTCCTGGTCGACCTCGGCACTGACGTTGCGTGTAATATCGAAAAGGTCACTGTGCCCGTGTTCAGGGAACTGGTAAGGGTGGATGGGACTCCTGACGAACTGACGCAACTGGCCAATTTCGGGGACTGGAAGGACAGGTACATTGAGGCGAAAGTACTCCTGGACGGCCCTGCCGTTGGCGTGGGAGATGAAATACGCCAGGCATTCGCCCTAAAGGGCGGCAAGGTGCTTGTGGTGGAGTCAGTACTGCCCAGGGCAGGTGGTGAAATTTTATCCACAGAGGATATTAAGACCAGGACCCCTGTGGAAATATTCCAGGACTTCTACAAATACAAATTCGGCGAGAGCGGGCCTGATACTGAACTGGACGAATTGCTTACCACTTTTAATGAATTGCTGGATATAGGTCGGGAGCAGGAGATATAGCCTTGAAACTCATGTCGCTGTGCCTGAAGAATATCAACAGTTTCAAAGATGAGCTTCACCTGGACTTTACCAAAGAACCATTGTCTGATGCTTCCCTGTTCGCCATAACAGGCCCAACCGGTTCGGGTAAGACAACCTTGCTGGATGCC
Source organism: ANME-2 cluster archaeon (assembly GCA_014237145.1). Classification (NCBI taxonomy): domain Archaea; kingdom Methanobacteriati; phylum Methanobacteriota; class Methanomicrobia; order Methanosarcinales; species ANME-2 cluster archaeon. Next base: position 9,203 of record JAAXOC010000077.1, on the reverse strand, counting down.
ATATCAGTGGCACTGTATAACCGGACACCCCGGCTGGATGGAACAGGCAGCAGCAATCCGGTCAATCTATTAAGCCAGGGAACCAGAGAAGGTTTTTCCGAGGTGGTGTTCCAGACAAATGACACGCAGTACCTGGCTGAGTGGCGGGCAAGGCGGAGCAAAAAAGGTGATGTCAAACCCGAAGTAAAATTGCTCCGTGCAGATACAGGGGAACTTATTACCAGCAGGCGGAAGGGAAAAAGCGGCAGTGACATGGCAGATATGTCGGTCGAGGACGCAGTTACAAGTATACTGGGCATGGATTTTAATGCTTTCAGGCGCTCTATCCTGCTGGCACAGGGCGATTTTGCAGCATTCTTAAAGGCCAGTGCCGATGAGAGGAGACAGATACTTGAGGCCACCACGGGCATGGGAGAGTTTGAGGTGCTGAAGGAGAACCTGAACCAGCAGGTCAGGAAGGTGACAGGTGAATACGATATTGCAGAGGCCGGCCTGGAATCTATACCGCAGGTATCTGCTGAAGAGATCGGTACGGCAGAAAAAGAACTGGCCCGGCTTGAAGCTGAACTGCTTAGTCTCAACGAACCCAGGACCGCCCTGGAAAAAGAAAAGGAAGAAGAGCAGCGGCGGGTGGATGCCCATAATAAACTGGATGAGGACAGGAAAAAACAGCAGGAACTGCTGTCAGTGAAGGACAATATGGAGAACCTTAAGGCTGAGATCGAGCGGGCACAGAAGGCTTCAGACATCCGCTCAGAGATGGGATCGTATCATACTGAAAAGGAGCGGGTGGAAAAGCTGGAGACTGCACTGGAAGAGAGTATACATGAAAAAGATACAGGACAAAAACGATTCTATGAAGCGAATGCGAAATATGATGCGGCAAACCAGGATTTTGAAACTGCAAGAAAAGACGCTGAACAGAAAGAAAATGCATATAATGATGCAGCTGTCCTGGAAACCCGTGGCAAGGAGCAAATAGGGGAAGCAGATAAAAAACAAAAGGAAGCAAATGACCTTAAAGTAAAACTGGACGGACTTAACAACCAGATACAGCAGAAGAACAAAGAGATCGCGGCCCTGGAAGGGCAGCTTAAGGGTGACAGGGAGTTCCTTGAACATAATCCCCTGCCTGAAAATGCGGATGACCTGCTAGCACGGGCGTCACAAACTGCTGCCTCTCTTTCCGAGAAGGAACGAACATTAGGGGAGAAACAGGAAACTCTGATGAGGGAAAAGAACGAACACCAGGCAAAAACAGAAGAGATGGAAAGGACTGTAAATGAGGGAAAAGTCATTGAAACCAGGAAAAATGACATCACGTCCCGCCTGGAAGCTGTCAGGCAGGCACTGCAACCGCTGACTGAAGAGGGTAACAACTACTACTGGCGCAAATTAGGGTCGGCATGGGGTGAGGTAAGGGATGCAGGCAGCAGGTTCCTTGAGTCCTATGAACAATTAAGCTGGATATTTGATGATACAATACTGACCGCATCGGTTCAGGAATTCAATGAGAAATTGCATGAGTTCAAGCACAGGATGGAACTTATGAAACAGCAGGTAATGACTGCTGAGGAAAAGGTCAAACGCTGCCAGGCCGAAGAGAAGGCCGTAGCTGCCACCAATCAGGCACTTATCCTGCGCAGGGAGCATCTTACAGCTGGGGAACCGTGCCCTGTATGCGGTTCAACTGAGCACCCCGATTCCGGTAAACACGAACCTGACAGGGAAGGTTCCATTGATATGGCGAGGGATAATGTGCAAAGTGCCGGATCAGAACTGGAAGATGCAAAAAAAGGCCTTGAATCCATACTAAAAAAACTCGTAAGTCTGGCAAAAAAGAAGGTTACTGCATGCGATAAGCGGATTGGTAAAATAGAATCCCTGTCAAAAAAGATAGATTTTACCGAAGGTGAACTGAAACTGGCAGAGCAGCAGATCGAGGCCAACAGCAATCGTATTAATACATTGAATGACCAGATCGAAGGCATAGCTCAAAGGATGCAGGATATCTATGCTAAAATAATGGAAATGGAAAATGACATTGCATATAACAATAAGCAGTTCCTTTCTATCATTCCTGCTGAATTTGCAGGTGAACCGCCTCAGTTTGCATTTGAGAAATTCAAGCAGCATATATCAAATACCCGGGAGTCCATCGGGCGTCTGGAGCAGAACAACAGTACACTTGTAGAACTGGGAACCTTTGTACAGGAGAACACCAGACGCCTTGATGAAGATACAACACGCTACAGCAATCTGCTTGAAACCGCTACCGTATACAGGGATGAAGGTACCGGATTACTTGAACAGGTCATGGAAATGACCGGCGGTAAAGGAGTAGAGGCAGCAAGGTCGGCACTTGAGGCGCACCTGATTAAAAAAGGGAATAACAGGGATACCATGCTGGAAGATTCCAGGCAGGCTGAAACGCAACTGGCAGCGATTACAGCCCGGCTGGAGGGACAGAAAAATGACCTGGACAGGACGCAGGAGAAACTGTCGGCCATCTGGTCCGTATACCTAAAGGCTTTTGAAAATGCAGGTTTTGAATCTGCCAAGGAACATAAGGCATCATTCAGGGACCCTGGATGGATGGATAAGAAAAGACAGGTGCTGCAGCAGTATAACAATGACTGGCATACCGTTGAAGAGAATATAAGAACACATGAAGCTGTTTTTACTCAGACTTCTTTCAATCCCGATAACCTCGTGGATATCCTTGACAGGGAGATGAAGCTTATTGCATCAATTCAAGAGAAGAACACCCTTAAAGGTGGACTTACAGGTAAGATAAAAACACTTAACGAAAACTTCACAAAGAGACAGGAACAGGAAAAAAAACTGGAAGGGGCCAGGGCTGAAATGGAACGATGGCAGAAACTTGCAGGGGTAATACCTGCAAACAGCCTGAGGGACTTTGCCTTGCAGACCATGTTCGACCTGCTCATTACAATCGCAAACCGCCAGTTGTCTGATATAACCTCCAGATATGCATTAAGGGCTGTTGACCTGAAGGATATGGTAGTAATAGACCTGTGGAATGCAGGCGAGGAACGCCCGGTCGAGACCCTGTCCGGCGGCGAGTCATTCCTGGTCAGCCTGTCGCTGGCCCTGGCACTTTCTGAACTGAGCAGCGGGCGCTCAAGGCTGGAATCCCTGTTTTTGGACGAGGGCTTTGGCACACTGGACAGCGAGACCCTGGATGCCGCCCTGAATGCACTGGAAAGCCTGCGGTTATCTGGCAGGACCATTGGAGTGATCAGCCATATCGAAGCGCTTACCCGGCGCATACCTGTGAGAATAGATGTGAAAAGGACAGGGGTCGGGACATCAACCATACATGTGAAGGGATAGGAGAACAAAATCCTTAAATGAGTTTTTCAAAGGCTTTTATTGCCTTTTTGCCTGATATAATTAGCAGTTTCATACTTCAACCGCTAATGTATGAAAACTAAATTCCTGGATATTTGCAATATAGGAAACTACATCTTCGGTCTCATCATCAAGACACATCTCAATGACTTCATGGATGTTCTTGAGTGCCTCATTGAGGGTCTCTCCTTGAGTATAACAACCTCTTAAAAGCGGACACTCTACTACATAAAATCCATCTTCACCTTTTTCTAAAATAATTGGAAAATTTATTTTATTTGAGCTGGATTTCATTGTAAAATTAAGTGCCTTTCAGGCTGTCCCAAAACTAAAATCATGTGTACAAATCAAATGATATCCATCCTATATCGGATAATAACATTAAATTACAATTGATAATTGCCTAGTTGAGATAAAATATGATTGAATTGTATAATGTGAATTGGTTTTGGGACAGCTTGCTTTCATAGATTTAAGGTTGTTGTAAGTTCTATACAAAGAATATTTGCAATAGTGAACGAAATGTTTATATTAGGATGAGGGAAATGGTTTATTATGAATACAGAGGAATATACTCAACAAATCGTTGATGACCTATACTCTTTGCCCAAAGACAAGATTGTCGAGGTAATGGATTTTGTGCATTTTCTAAAGGAGCAAATGCAAAATCAAAGTATCCCATTACATGAGACAGGATTGACTCGGGAAGAAGCATTCGATTTGCGCAGACGGTTGACAACTTTTAAAGACGATTGGAATGCGTCTGGTATGGACGACTATGACAACTTATAAACAGGGAGATATCATCCTTGTTTGGTTTCCGGATTCTAATTTGATGACCGCAAAAAAACGTCCAGCAGTTGTTTTACAATCAAATAATTTACAAACTGGATTGGGTCAATTGATCATTGGTATGATTACTAGTGTCAAGTCAACATCAAAGTGTCAGATTATGAAGGGAATAGGGCACAATTCTAAAATCAAATTATTTCAATAATAATATTAGACGCAGATTTACACTGATTTACGCAGATGCAACCTTAAATCTGCGTAAATCAGTGTAAATCTGCGTCTTAAAAATAACTGGGAAATGGAACAGTGTCAGATAATATATCTAGCGATATTGTATGGTTGACTTGACACTAGTAATTTAATACGTAAAGGTCACAAGAGCCGTATTTACGTAGACATCCATACGGAAATGGGCCAAGAAACTGGCCTTCTAAGTGATTCTATTATTATGACTGATAATATTGCGACCGTTCGTCTATCAGAGATTTACAGAAGAATTGGAACATTTACAGAGTTGGAGATACTGAAAGAATCGTTGAAACACACATTTGGACTTTAAAATAAAAATGAATTGACACATGATCAAGTGTGAGTGGGCTTGTGTGTGGATAACTCATATTTCAGAGATTGTCCGATAATTCAAAATCTTGTGGTATCTACTTCAAATCTAACACCTGGAAGTTGACGCTAAACTATAGCCATAAAAAAAGATATATATGGTTTCATCGTAGATTCTAGTAGACCATTTATTAATGGTTGGTTAATTGTTGGACAGCCTCTTTTAACTAAACAATAAAAGAAGGTGTTACTCATAGAAACAAAAGTGAAGGATTTAACGGTTATGGAACTACACTCTCTCATATCTGATACAGTCAAAGAAACCATGGAAGATTTAATCGAAGATATGTTAGCACTTTCAAGTGATGAATATCTCTACTCTATTAATGAGGCAAGAAACGATTATAATGAGGGTAGATTGAAAAAATTTGAGGAAATCTTTAATGTATAATGTTGTATTTACCAGAAGGTCATTAAAAGACTTAGAAAATATTGACAAATATATACAGAATAGGATAGCTGTGAAACTCAAGGAATATACTAAAGAGCCTCAAAAATATGGTGAGAAATTAATTAATCATAAAATAGGAACATATAGGTTCAAAATAGGAGACTATAGAATTATATTTGATATTGACAAAGATACTATAGTAGTTTTAAGAATTGGGCATAGAAAAGGCATTTATAAATAATAAGATACCGTTAAAAAGCGCATATTTATCTTATATTTTCTATCCTTAGGGTAATTGACTTCTGCTATAACTTTATAAAATGAGGAAATGGAAACCAAACTCTACACTGCCTTCGGCAATCATACGTCTACCCAATACATTCGTTTTACTATCCGACCTCCAACCCCGTTGATGCCCCGGACAGAACGTAACGCTATTCGGGGTCATTGACTTAAGTGGCCAGCGAAAAAATGAAAAGGTGTAGACCATGAAAGTAATTTATAAAATCACCTATCCAAACGGTAAGATTTACATTTGGAAAGATTTGACAGACAGCATCAACTATTTTGGAAGCGCATCCAGTGAATTAATTGAAAAAGATTTTATGCGCGAACAACGCCGTGATTTTACAATACGAAAAGAAATTATCTGGGAATCAGAAACTGCGACCGACCCGGAAGTTAATAAGAAGGAAGTAGAGCTCATTAGATTGCATCGTTCAAATGAACCAGAGATTGGATATAATCAATTGCCAAAATTTCATGATGTGAGGTACACTGCCGATTAGAGACTGAGAGAGCCGTCCCCCAGCCAGTGCGAGGGGGCTCGTGTGTGGATACCTTATATTTCAGAGATTGTCAGGTAATTTAAAATCCAAATGAAAAATAGACAAATTGGAGCTTTAAATCGAAAAAGAAGCAAGAGATTTGTTACTGACAGTAATTGTTAGACAGCCTCTATAACCTCAAGATATGCATTAAGGGCTGTTGACCTAAAAGGATATAGTGGTAATAGACCTGTGGAACGCAGGCGAACAACGCCCGGTCGAGACCCTTATCCGGCTGTGAATCATTCCCGGTCAGCCTGGGGCTGGTACTGGCACTTCTCAGAACTTAGCAGCGGGTGCTCAAGCCTGGAATCCCTGTTTTTGGACGAGGGCTTTGGCGCACTGGACAGCGAGACCCTGGATGCCGCCCTGAATGCACTGGAAAGCCTGCGGTTATCTGGCAGAACCATTGGTGCGATCAGCCATATCGAAGCGCTTACCCGGCGCATACCTATGAGAATAGATGTGAAATGGACAGGGGTCGGGACATCAACCATACATGTGAAGGGATAGGATGGGAGAGACTATATGTAGGCGGCGGCCCCGAGTATCAGTGGGTGCGACAGGGACTGCACCATTGCTGTTGAAATAAATATTTGTGGGATGGGGTGCTGAAAAACAATAGTATAAAGAATGTATTATGTTCGCATTAATATCGTCTTTTTACTGATCTCTATGCTAAAAGCATGGATAACTTTAAAATATTTAAAATCAAAAGACCCGGTAGATGGTCAGAAAAAGAGATAGACTTTACAAAAAGCTACTTAAAAAGAAAGTTGTAACATCCCGGGAAATCAAAAAAGCAGCTCTTGAAATCACTGAACTGACGCTCAGTCCTGCACTCATTCCCAAATACATTTATAGTGAATATACAGCCAAACTGCTTGCGGAAGGTAAACTTCAAAGAATCAGAAAGGGATTATATGCAGTCCTATCTCCATTCGAAGAACCAGAAAAATACATCTCAGATAAGTTCATCATTGCAGGTAAGATCAGGAATCGCTATTATCTTGGGTTCCATTCTGCTCTTGAATATTATGGGTCAGCATATAGTCATTATAACGAAGTGTACATTACAGTCCTTCCCGAAGATCGTTTTTCTCCTTTTAAGTACCAAAACCTTAATTTTAAACCGATCTTTACTAAAGAGATTTTCTTTGATATTGAATCAAAAAAGTACCGCACTGCTGAAATAAAGGTGAGTAGTAAAGAACGCACTCTTGTTGATTGTGTGGACAGACCGGATTATGCCGGTGGATGGGAGGAATGCTTTAAAAGTCTCAGTATCTTAAGTGGACTTGATTTTGGGAAAATAATTGACATTCTTGACATGTACAGCAAAAAAAGTCTTTATGCCAAAGTTGGTTTTGTACTTGAACTGTTACGTGAGCAGTCTGTGTTCTATGAACATCTGAGTGATGAAATATTAAACAAAATTAAAGCATATAAACCAAAAACTCCAAAGTACCTTGAAAGATCGGTCAGCAGTACTTTAAATAAAGATTGGAATCTTTACGTTCCTGCAGTATTTGTTGAGTATCTTTAGATAAAGGAAGTTAAACGGTGTATAATTACAATGAAATGCAGGAAGTAACAGGTTTCCATCGGCTCGAAATTGAAAAAGTATGCCGCATTTCAACCATGCTTGAAAAAATGATGGACGTTCCCTTTTTAAAAGAGCGGCTGTCACTAATCGGTGGAACAGCTATCAACTTTATTTACACAAAACCACTGGCAAGACTTTCTGTGGATTTAGATTTCAATTACCGGCACATCGACGAGGATGATTGGGGAGAGGTTAGAACCAGAATTGATCACGTAATAAAACAGGTACTTTATACACAGGGATACGTAGATGCCGATATAAAGATCGATTCAAGTTACCCGCTTGGCAGGATGGTTGTATATTACAGGAATTCAGTTGGGAAAATGGACAGTTTTCAAATAGAAATCGGATACATGCGAAGATTTCCACTGCTAAGATCAGACATCCTTGCGGATTTTAACCATATTTGCAGGAATGATAAATTCAAAGTAAAAACGCCACCTAAAGAAGAATTGTTTGCAAATAAATGGTGCACTTTTTTACGGAGACGATCAGCCAGGGACCTATATGACGTTTACACAATTGCAAGGCAGGATTTCGATATGGATGTGTTTCGAAAATGTGCGGTTATTGAAAGCATACTCATGGGCAAACCAAAACTAAATGAGATCAATATAAACAGTCTTCTCTGCAATTCTTTGCATTTTGACAATCTTGCAAGAATGGTGAATCTGGAAGATAATATCGATTATCAGGCTATCAAAAAGGATGTTCTGGATTTTACACAAAATATCATAGGCCAATTAAAAGAAAATGAGATTAAAATGATTGAGACATTTTACACTCAAAGCATGTTCAATCCAGACCTGGTCGATGATGACGGGATATTTAATGAGGGGCTAAAAGACCACCCGATAATCAAATGGAAGCATTTAAAATCGAATCGAAAATAACCGATATTGCAATAATTTTAATGATTTCTATGTAATATGCATAGATATGAATAAAAAACCCACATAACAACGACCTTGTCAACAGCAACCACAATATCAGCTTTTGCCTTCTCCAGTTCATTGTCATGCTGGATGTAGGCTATTCAGGGATGGTGTGCCAGTGTGTAGATAATAACCAGATTGCTATCCTGTGCCAGATTTAACCAGACGACTTCAAATCTAAGGATAATTAGCACCTCTTAAAAAAAACTCGAAAGGACAAGAGTTGAAATGGAACGATGGCAGAAACTTGCAGGGGTAATACCTGCAAATAGCCTGAGGGACTTTGCCCTGCAGACCATGTTAGACCTGCTCATTACAATCCCAAACCGCCAGTTATCTTATATAGCCTCTAGGTATGCATAAAGGGCTGTTGACCTGAAGGATATGGTGGTAATAGACCTGTGGAACACAGGCGAACAACGCCCGGTCGAGACCCTGTCCGGCGGCGAGTCATTTCTGGTCAGCCTGGGGCTGGCTTTGGCACTGTCAGAACTGAGCAGCGGACGGTCCAGGCTGGAATCATTGTTTTTGGACGAGGGCTTTGGCACACTGGACAGCGAGACCCTGGATGCTGCCTTAAACGCACTGGAAAGCCTGCGGTTATCTGGCAGGACCATTGGTGTGATCAGCCATATCGAAGCGCCTTAAACGCACTGGAA
>JAAXOC010000076.1 GCA_014237145.1 ANME-2 cluster archaeon | reverse complement strand
GTCTTCCACAAACTCTCATAAAAATCTTCACCGTTCCAGCGCCCGTATTCGGCAGCCAAGTGATAGACATGATCAAAGGTATTATTCTCAAGCACTTTTTCTAATTGCCTGTATTCGCCCACATTGCAACGCAAATAATTCTCATGTTCAGTATTATATACATCACATGAAATGACTTCATGTCCCCTGTTATTCAATTCATTTACAAGATTTGTCCCGATAAATCCTGCACCGCCTGTAACCAGTATCCTGTTGGTTTCGATTTTTATCCTTCCTGTTTGTACTCCCTTCCTTTGTACATACTTACCATATTATATAAATTTTTTTAAATCTTTATCAATTCAATTGTGCTTTACTTAATATTTTGTATTACCGATTATTATAATTATTTATAGTCAAGAAACTAATATTTGATAGATGACTTCAATAGAAATCATCGATACTAATATCTTAACACTTTGATGTTCAAACAATTATAATTAACCACAGAGTACACAGAGAAACACAGAGCTTGTATCTGATTTATTCTCTGTGTCCTCTGTGCTCTCTGTGGTTTATAACTTACCAATTGTTGGAATTTGCATTTTATTAGTCAATATTGTCTGGTTTTAAACTATTGTCCCATAACCATGATCCGTCTGATCTTCTCACCAGCCATCCCATCACCGAAAGGATTCTCCCCTTTTCGTTTTCCATCAATCATACTCCTCGCACAATCCATAATCTTTTCAGGCTTGGTCCCGGCCAGCACATTAGCACCAACTTCCATAGTCTCCGGCCTCTCAGTATTATCCCGCAGCGTCACACACGGCACCCCAAGGATGCAGCTCTCCTCCTGTACTCCACCTGAATCTGTCAGTATCAGGCCCGCATTCTTCTCAAGCTGTAAAAAGCTCAAAAAATCCACAGGATCTATCAATGTAATACAGCCGTTCGTGCTTATTCCGAACTCCTGTATCCGCTTCCTGGATCTGGGATGAATGGGGAAAATGACAGGCATATCAAATTCCTCTGCCAAGTCCTCAAGCCCCTGTAAAATACCTGTCAATCTAACCCGGTCATCCACATTCTCCTGCCTGTGAGCAGTTGTGAGCAAATAATTGCCAGGTTCAATATCCAGTTCATTCAGGATGGATGCTCTTTCTGCTGCGATCTTCACGTTCTGCCGGACAGCATCCACGATGGTATTTCCTGTCACATAGATCATATCTTCAGGTATGCCTTCACCAAGCAGAATGTCCTTTGCCTTTTTGGTAGGGGAGAATAGATAATCTGAACAATGATCTGCCAGCACTCTATTAGTTTCCTCAAGCATCCTGCGGTCATAGCTTCGCAGTCCCGCCTCCACATGTCCCACCTTGATATGTAATTTGGATGCAGCCAGTGCACCGGCCAGTACGGTATTGGTATCACCCTGCACCAGCACTGCATCAGGCTTCTCCTCCATAAGCACCTTCTCTATCCCTGACATGATCTTCCCGGTCTGCTCACCGTGATTTCCCGAGCCAACATCCAGATTGTATCTTGCTTCCGGCAGTTCAAGCTGTTCGAAAAATACCCTGTCCATCTCATAGGAATAGTGCTGGCCTGTGTGGAGAATAAAATAATCAAGGTTTTTGTGTTCACATTCCCTGATAACAGGGGACATTTTAATTATCTCTGGTCTGGTACCCAGCACTATTGCAATACTCATGTTTTAACAGCTCATTTATTCCTTGACTCATTGATCATCCTTGACATCGAATGCAGTATGATCCCGGTAAAGCTCATAAAAGTCCCTACCATAAACAACATAATCATCAACAGTGTCGGCCCGAACGCCAAACTCCCTCCAAGATAGAAAGTCCTCAGAAAACTCAACGCCATAAAGGTCCCGATACCACCCAACACCATCCCAGGCACAGTAAAATAATACAGCGGCCGGTTCAGCTCAATATCATGCAGCACCTTAACCAGCACCCGCACCCCATGGCTCACCGGATGCTCGGTCGAACAATCCACATCATAGCGCACCCCGATCTCCACTTCCTTTACCCTTAACTTTGCAAGGGCCGCATCCACCAGCATCTCGCTCTCTATCTCAAAACCACTTTCCCTGAACCTGAAAGCAGGTACCGTATGTGCCGCAAAAGCACGAAACCCGCTCTGGCTGTCAGTAACATCAAGCCCACTGCTAAAGTTCGTGGCCTTATCCAGTACTTTCTGGCCCAGACGGCGGTATTTAGGAGTATTCTTACCGTGGCCGTTCATATACCGGCTGCCGTTCACAACATCTGCTTCCCCATCCAGTATAGGAGCTACAAGATCTGGTATTTCAGAAGGATAATGCTGTCCATCAGCATCCATGGTCACAATGATGTCAGCGCCGTTGGCTGCATTAAAACCACTCCTCAGCGCCGCACCCTTACCTCTGTTTATAGGGTGCCGTATCACCTCGGCCCCTGCCATCTCAGCCATCTCAGCGGTCCGGTCCGTACTGCCGTCATCAATGACAAGCACCGGGTCAGCGTACTGTCTGGTGCGCAGGACCACAGAGCCTATGCTGACCTCTTCATTATAGGCAGGCAGGATAGCGGTTATGGTGGTCAGGTAGGCACCTCAAAGAAGTGGGTTCGATAGTTTGTGTTGAAGTGCTCCAGCTGAAATATATTAATAAAAGTATTGTAATCGTATCTGTGTTCATCTGTGTTTATCTGTGGTTCCTTTATGCTACCTGCACGCCCCTGGACATAGCAGGCACTCAACTCTGCAAGCGGTGAATGTATCTGCGTTTTATCCATTCTTGACCACAGAACAGGATCAAACGATAAAACGCATCCTGTATACCCTGTCAATCCTGTCTTAAAAACACCAATTGCCTTGTTCCCCTGCGCCATTGGGATTCCATGAAGATAAATCAACTGCAAAGAACGCAAAGATTTCTGCTCCTCTACTTTGCGTTCTTCGCGTCCTTCGCGGTGTGTTATTGCAATTGATCTGCGCTCGTTATTTCCCTTATGATCATCTATTTTGTGTTT
>JAAXOC010000075.1 GCA_014237145.1 ANME-2 cluster archaeon | reverse complement strand
TCCATAACCCTGACTTGAAATTCAGCTTCGGAAGTCTTTATCACCAGGAATACCAGAGGGATCTCGATGAAGCTATCTGCCGGGCAGCTGGCCTGGATACTTCAAATAATATGGTAACAGATATCCAGACAACTTCAGATGATTCGGTAACAGATATCCAGACAACTTCAAATGATTCGGTAACAGATATCCGGAGAACAAATGTCCAGATAATAGACGATTCTGATTGGTATATTATGTGATCATGAAAAAATATGTAACGGATTGCTTTTTTGCTGACAAAGTGAAAAGGTGGGTGGCTGTGGAAGCAGATCCTGTGTCTGTCAGGTCAGTGAAGTTATTTGAGCAACGTCCTGGTGACGAGAGCGTAACCCTGCCGGTAACCTCTGACCTGCAAAGATACTTCATGGGGGAGAACGTAGATTTTTCATCCTATGATGTGGACCTGTCAGGTTTTACACCGTTCCAGCAGGAAGTGCTTACTGCCACCAGGTCCGTTCCCTGGGGTACTTGTATTACCTATTCCCGGCTTGCCAGTATGGCAGGCAGGCCAAAAGCAGTAAGGTCAGTGGGAAATGCCCTTGGGTCGAACAGGGTGCCTGTAATTATCCCATGTCACCGCATAGTCTCAAAACACGGGCCTGGCGGCTATTCCCTGGGAATAGGACTTAAACTGGAACTGTTGAGGCTGGAATCTATCGAATTCTGAGTGCTCATCCGGGCTGTTATATTTTGGGTGATGTTACATTTAACCGGTCCAGCAAAATCTTGCGCTCAAGATTAATAACCTGATAGTTCCCCTTACAGAGCAATGAACCAACAATAATAGTTAAAACCTCACCACATAATTATAGTTGATGAATGATCCGGATATTACCATACCCAAAGGCAGAGGTATCTATTCGCTGTTACTGGAACTAAAAAAAGATATGTGCATAACAGTAGGGGCACTGGGAAAGATCAAGTTCCCTGCCGGTTATTATTCATATACTGGCTCGGCAAGAGGTGGTGGCGGTTTTAGCAGGATCAGGCGGCACCTTGACGTGGCAGCCGGGCGTAACCCGACCAGGCGCTGGCATATAGACTACCTATTGCCGCATACCATACCAAGGGGCGTGGTGCTGACACACACTGACCAGGACCTGGAATGTCAAATATCGGGGACGATCGGGTCACATACTAAAACGATACACAGGTTCGGGAGTTCCGATTGCAGTTGCATCGGTCACCTGCACCTAAAAAGAGATATAGAAAAATTGGTACGCATTGTGACCAATGCACATGACATCAAGGGATTATTCAAAAACTTTATTCCATTTAACATTCATGTATGATACATAGGTGCGTTATGAATAACATTTTACGAAGAGGACGCCTGGGATTAGAACAAGATCCGGATGTCCTGGATTATCTTTCTTCAATGGATGCGGACAGGATGATATTCGATGCTGACCTGCTCGTAGACATGGCTCATGTGGTGATGTTAAGCGAAGTCGGGATCATAACCAATGATGATTGTGTACTGATCCTCGGGGCCCTGGATACTATTAAACAGGAAGGGTTTGAAGGGCTTGATATGTCATATGAAGACCTACACATATCCATCGAAGCAAAGCTAATAAATTTGGTAGGCGAGGATACAGGTGGAAGAATGCATTCCGCACGCTCCAGAAACGATGAGGTCGCCACATGTATCCGTATCAGATTAAGGGATGAACTGCTTACATTGATGCATAAACTCATCACACTTAGAAAGACCATGCTGGAGCTCGCCAGGGAGCATACAAATACCCTGATGCCCGGATTTACGCACCTGCAGCATGCCCAGCCCACTACCTTTGCCCATCATCTGCTTGCCCACCACGATGCCCTATCAAGGGATACCCAGAGGTTACTGGGTGCATACATGAGAACGAACATGTCACCACTGGGAGCAGCAGCATTCGCATCGACAGGATTTGCGATCAACCGTGAACGTACACGTGAACTGCTTGGATTTGACGAAATCGTTGAAAACTCAATGGATGCCGTAAGTACCAGGGATTTTGTCCTGGAATCCATATCCGTATTTTCCAACATAATGACAAACCTGAGCCGGATTGCAGAAGAGATCATTTCCTGGAGTTCAGAGGAATTCGGATTTGTGGAACTGGATGACCAGTATGCTTCCACATCATCCATCATGCCACAGAAAAAGAATCCTGATACTGCGGAACTCCTGAGGGGAAAGACAGGTACGGTTTACGGATGCCTTATGTCTGTGTTGACCATAACCAAGGCACTGTCCATGAGCTATAACAGGGACCTGCAGGAAGTAACTCCCCACATGTGGAGGGCGGCAGGTACCACCATCAGTTCAGTAATAATAATGGCAGGTATGCTTCCCACTATGAAAATCAATACCGAAAAAATGGAATCTACGGCAGGCACCGGTTTTTCTACTGCTACAGAACTTGCTGATACGATTGTCCGGACAACTGAAATTTCTTTCAGGACCGCACACCAGATCGTAGGTACGCTGTCAAAGAGTGATGTCAGGACACTTGAAGAGCTGGACAGGATCGCACTTGAGATAACAGGCAGGAAACTTTCGGATGAGGGGCTTAGCCAGGAGATGTTTGATGGGGCTCTTGATGTCATGGAGAATGTAAAACGGCGTAATGTAGTCGGTGGTCCCTCACCAGTTGAAGTAAGCAGGATGATAGAAGAGCGCAATTACCAGTTATCGCTGGATATTAATACGCTCATGGAAAAAACCAATTTTGTTCAGGATGCCATGAAGAAGCTTGATAACATTAAGGATTCATTTATTGAAAGAGGTAATGCATGACAGTAGAAGAAGGGGACAGCGTACTGGTAAAACAGGGCAATCGCACTTTTGACGGTGTACTAATGCCCTCGATCACGGACAGTGCTGTCATTAAATTGAAGAACGGGTATAACGTGGGATTTGATCCTGGTAATATTACCATGGAGCTGGCTGAGAAAAAACAGGATATGCAGGCTGCAACAGTAGAACTGCCGCCTCATGATCCTGACCTGCCCAATGTATCCATCCTATCCACGGGCGGGACCATTGCAAGTAAGGTAGACTACAGGACCGGGGCAGTGACCAGCCAGTTCACGGCAGAGGATATTTTACTGGCCATTCCTGAACTTACCAAGATCGCTAATTATAATGCCAGGGTTTGCTACAGTATCTTATCTGAGAACATGCAGCCTGAATACTGGGTCAAACTTGCAGAAGAGGTATATAATGAGATAAAAGCCGGAGCTGCCGGGGTGATTATCACCCACGGTACTGATACTATGATGTATACTGCCGCAGCCCTTGCGTTTATGATCGAGACGCCGGTGCCTGTTGTGTTCGTAGGCAGCCAGCGCAGTGCTGACCGTCCCAGCAGTGACAATGCTATGAACGCCATCTGCGCAGCAAAGGTGGCTACCAGCGATATTGCCGGGGTTACTGTGGTCATGCACGGGACAACCTCGGACGATTTCTGCCACATACATAAAGCAACGAAGGTTAGGAAGATGCATACCAGCAGGCGTGATGCGTTTAAGTCCATTAATTCAAGGCCCCTGGGCAGGGTGGATTACCCATCCGGTGAGATCACAACCTATCTTGACCATGCCAGACGTGGGGAGAAGGAACTTGCCATTAATTCCAATATTGAGCCCAGGTGCACGCTAATAAAATATACTACAGGGGCAAGTCCGGAAACCCTGTTGTTTGCTTCTGCCAATTATAAGGGTATTGTTATTGAGGGGACAGGGCTGGGCCATGTGTCTACTGAATGGGTGCCGTATATCGAAAGGACAACCGAAGCCGGGATACCTGTAGTGATGACCAGCCAGTGCTTAAGTGGCAGGGTGTGCGACCGGGTGTATGATACAGGGCGCGACATCCTGAAGGCCGGAGCCATAGAGGGCGAGGATATGATGCCCGAGGTTGCGCTGGTGAAATTGATGTGGGCGCTGGGGCAGACCGGGGATATTGATGAGGTCAGGAGGATCATGACCACTGATATGGCTGGGGAGATCACCAGGAGTTCCCGGACCTGAATCTTAATTGTAAGCAGAATCGGTATCCACTTCAAATAATAGGGCAAAAATAATAGCCACAGAGAACACAGAGATCACAGAGGATTTCTTCTCTGTGTCCTCTGTGCTCTCTGTGGCAGATAAATATAAACAATGATTTATACAAATATTATTACCCTACTTTTAGAAAGGGATACCAGAATAGGACTTTATGTGAGGATGTTGAAATTATGAACGATAAACCGAAATTCGTATTTGAATGCCAGGAATGCGGGAAATGCTGTGAAAGGGATGTAATGGCATTTCTGGATGACATAAATGACTGGATGGAACATGGGCTGATGTACAAGGTACTGCCTCACTTGTTTATTGAGGGGGATTTTGGTTCTGTTGCCATTCAACTGGACAAACAGACAAAAGATGACAGGACTGTGTGTGCATTGTATGACCTTGAAAAGAGCGAGTGCACACTGGGTGATAGCAGGCCGCTTTCCTGCCGTTCATTCCCCTTGGGTTATAACGGCAAGAATTATATTATTGTGGATGTGGACTGTCCGGGACTGGGGCAGGGCAGCATGACTGTAGAAAAACTTACCTTGATGAGGGACACAGCCAGGGCCGGGTATGAGAGTAAGCAGCAGACACAACATGTTCTGCCTATGTTGGAGAACCTGTTTATCAGGAAGATGACATTCGAGTCACAGAAGGCCATGGGAGAGCTTACTCCCGAGCAGAGAGAAGAGCTTGAGAATATTCTGAAGGACAAGGAAAAATAGGTTTTAACCGAGACAAAATCCAGGGAATGGAATCTGGTATAGATGAAATATTCTATTATTTTTTCAACTCAGTCCAATTAGTCAATCTACATTTATATATACAAACCGCATATCTGGATACCATGATGGGCAACACCTTTGGAAAAGCATTCTCAATCACAACCTGGGGCGAGAGCCACGGTCCTGCCATAGGCGTGGTCATCGATGGCTGCCCTCCCGGACTGGAGTTGACAGACACCGATATCCAGCTTGAACTGGACCGCAGACGTCCCGGCCAGAGCGAGATTGCCACACCCAGGCAGGAAGAGGACAAGGTGGAAATACTTTCAGGAGTGTTCGAGGGTAAGACTACAGGCACGCCCATTGCCATGCAGGTCAAAAACAAAGATGCTGACTCCTCCAAATATGACATTATCAGGAACATGCCCCGCCCCGGTCATGCCGACTATACGTACCAGATGAAGTACGGTCTACGTGACCACAGGGGAGGAGGGCGCTCATCTGCCAGGGAGACCATTGGCCGTGTAGCTGGTGGAGCAGTAGCTAAAAAGATACTTGCCAGACACGGAATCGAAATACTGGCTTATGTTGTTGAACTTGGCGGTATTAAAGCTTCACCTGTACAAGTTGATGAAATAAAGGCCAATGACATAAAGGCCAATGTGGAATCGAACCCGGTACGCTGTGCCGACCCCGAAGTTGCAAAGGCCATGCTGGAAAGAGTAAAACAGGCCCGGGAAGATAAGGATAGCATCGGCGGAATTGTTGAGATACTGGCTCTTGGGGTTCCGCCCGGCCTGGGCGAGCCCGTATTCGATAAACTGGACTGTGACCTTGCAGGGGCTCTTATGGGAATCGGTGCAGTCAAGGGCGTGGAAATAGGCTCAGGTTTTGCAGCTGCCACCATGACAGGAAGCCAGATGAACGACCCTTTCGAAATGCAAAATGGGAAGGTGGTATGTTCCACCAACAATGCCGGTGGGATTTTGGGAGGCATCTCCAGCGGTGAAACAATCGTTTGCAGAATAGCTGTTAAACCCACACCCTCCATTGCCCGGTCCCAGAGGACTGTAGACATGTCTGATATGTTCGAAACCAATATAACAATAGAAGGGCGACATGACCCAACAATCCCACCCAGGATCGTACCTGTAGCCGAAGCCATGACAGCACTGGTACTTGCCGACCACCTTATTAGAGCGCAATCGTATATACGATCATATTCGAAGTGATCACGAGTTAAAAGTCAGCAGCTATTTCTTGACGTATAGGGAAGTATATACTTTACTGTAGGCTTAGAAAATGTGAACGAAGTGAGCATTTTCTTGATTTGTCAGTCATTATTTTGCAGCATTTCATTGTCTCGCTGGCTAAACTCAGGCAGGATCTTAATATTCTTTCCCAGTTCCTCAAACACTTTATGCTGGGAACTGACAATGACCACATGTGCAGGCGGATGTATCTTTGTAAGTTTTCCAATAGCGACACTTGGACTTGTGTTCAGTGAAACTAAAGCTGCTGCATAGCACTTATTTTTCAATGGACGATTCATTACCTTCCCAAGTATCTCGTCTGCATAATCCGGTGATATGGATCTTGGTGGTCCTGAAAACACCATCTGTCCGTATCTCCTTAAATCAAGTAGCGCAGTATGTACCTTTGTAGGACTATCTGCACGTATTATTGCAAAAGACTTCATTTTTTACTCCACACAGATTAATATATTGGTATTCAATATATTACTAAGTATAATACTATGTTGATGACAAATAAATAAATTGTCATATTTTATCTGGCAATTCAAGTCTTTTTGACCTTTTCGGAAATAAAAGTCATAAGGTCAAGAAAATCATCCATTGTGTCAAGTTTTTTCTTCTCCACAAGTACAGTATTTTCTATCATCTCTGACCTGCAATATCCATTTACAATGACCATGGAATGAGTATTTGTCACTTCAGAGATGCTGCTCATTAACTTTGCCCTTTTCATCATTGCTCCTGAGTACTCACTAAAACCCGTGAGAATCTTGGACACATTATCCTGATCAATGCTCTCCCTGTGCTCAAATGAAACAGCACTGAACGGTGCCTGTGAGATTGGAATCACATCAATGCCTAAATTGGATAATATAGATTTAATTATTGTTCCTGGCTCCTTTTCAACCGGATGGCTCCTGGACTTCACATTTGTATTTTTTACATTTAGAAAATCAATAGCAAGGGCAATTCCGGTATTGAACATTTCTTCGATCTTAATCACCATATCAACAGACATATCCATACCTTCTTCTTCATATTTACTTATGGTACGCCTGGATAAACCAAGGTCTGAAGCCATGGCTCCAATTGAAAGTTGTTTGCGTATTCGCTGTTCACGCAGCACACTACCATCCACACTCACATACAGCCCCCCAGGTGCTGCATATACCACAGGCGGCAGTTCTTCTATAAAATAATCAAATATTGTATCGATATTAACAGATGGAATACCATATCTATAATATACGACAGTGGGTTCAAGTGGTTGATCCCTGGTCTTCTCCCCAACCAAAAGCACAGACCCCTCCAGGTATTCTGCAAGGTACATCATCTCTTGTGCAGTATCCTCTTTAAGACCGTCGATGTTGGAAAGTACTTTTATCAATAATAGCCGTTCATTGCGCCTTGCAGCGATGTCAAAGCTTCTTGGCCTGATATTGCAGCGTTCTGAAACATTGAATCCGCTTTGTTCCAGTATGCCTATGACCTGGTTTATCAATATCTCTTTATTCATCTTCCTTGAAGTTGTGCATAGTAATACTATATAAAATAAGAGGTTAATTATACATATATCCAGTTAAAATTCTAAAGGTTTACGTCATGAGCGATATCAGGGTGCATCTTATTATCTCAGGAAGAGTGCAGGGAGTGTTTTTCAGGCACAATACTATGAAAAAGGCAGTAGAACTGGGATTAAAAGGTTGGGTAATGAACCTTCCTGATGGGAACGTTGAAGCTGTATTTGAGGGAATTCCTCAACGGGTTCATGAGATGATACAGTGGTGCCATATGGGACCACCCTTTGCAGATGTCAGGAACGTGGAAGAAGAATGGGAAGAGCCTGCCGGCAAGTTCAGTTCCTTTGATCTACGCTACAAATGACCTCTTAATTACGATTTTACAGAACAATTATAGAATAGCTGTAAGCCCTGGAATTGTAAGATTATTCGGTCATGTCCGGCAACGCAGTTGATATATAAGTGGAATGCATTAGTCATCGGTTAAGGAGTTTGACTGGCTCGATATGTATTTTTTCCAAATAACCAATGATTTTTTATGCTTGACCAATTTAGTTTGAATAGATCACAGATGACACGGATTAGACGGATTTTCACGGATTTATTTTCGTATCCGCGCGCATCCGTGTCATCTGTAAAATCCGTGTTCTATCACAATATTACTCTAAACCGATGACACATGAAGTGGAATGCATATTTGTCAACTATGGCAAAAAACAAATTAAAAATAGACCTGAAAAATGAATTTTGCTCGAACAAAAATTGCAATGACTACAGCAAGAGAGACACAGCCAACATAGTCAAATACGGGCACGACAAAAATGGCAAACAGCGGTTTAAGTGCAAAACATGCGGTGGTGTCTTCGTAGAGACCAAAAACACTATTTTTTACAATCGCAAGTTATCACAGGACCAGATAATCTTGATCTGCAAATTACTGGTAGAAAAAAATGGAATAAGAGCCATTGAACGCATAACTGGGATACATCGCGACACGATATTAGATGTTGTAAAAGACATAGCAAGACACGCGAGGGATGTAACTGACTTTTTAATAAAGGATATTGAACTTAGTGAAGTTCAGGTGGATGAAATGTGGTATTTTATAAAAAAAAACAAAAAAACGTTGACGAAGGAAATGATTACTCTGATAAACATGGCGATTACTGGATCTACATAGCAAAGAAGGCAGATACAAAACTCCACCTGGCACACAGTAGTGGTAAAAGAGTGCAGAAAACAGCAGACAAGCTAATGAAAATAGTAAAAAAGCGATGTGAAATGCCAATAGATAACGAGAAGGCGACATTTACTAGTGATGGCAACAGTCAGTATATAAGTGGAAATGCTCAATACACCGTGAAAACTTTTGATGTCTATTCGATTTAATGAACCTTGCCCCGTGCCATAGATGCAAATATCCCGGCAAAACACAGAACCGAAAAGATCATGAAAGCAGCCTTTATACTTTCAATAAAAGGAGAATAATATTCTGGTGTTATCTGTGTCCTGCCCATAAATACTGTAAATAATAACATGGTAATTCCCATACTCAGCATCTGCCCCACCAGCCGCATCGTACCCATTGTTCCGGAAGCAATTCCATAATATCTTTTTTCCACACTGGTCATGATGGCATTGGTATTGGGTGATGAGAACATAGCATAACCAAAGCCAAGTAATATCAGATTGAGTACAATAAATGTCAGGGTCGTTTCATTGTCCAGTAAGGTGAAAAGGAAGAGCCCTATTGTCATCACCATCATCCCCATTGAAGCCACTACTCGCGGCTCGACCATGTCTGAGATCTTGCCTGCCATGGGTGAGAGAACAGTCATCACAAAAGGCTGCGCCACCAGCACTAAACCCGCACTTTGGGGGGGCAGTCCTTTAATGTATTGCAGATAAAGGCTCAAAAGGAACGAGACCGCAAAAGTAGCAGAATAATGGATAAGAGCCGCCAGATTGGAGAATGTAAAGGCCCTGTTATTGCTGAAAATGTTCATATTCACTACAGGATGCTCCACTTTCTTTTCCCAGTAAATAAACAACAATATCCCTGCAATACCGATGAATATCAGCCAGGCACCCGGGATATTGGGCAGAAGGGAAAGACCATACATTATAGATACCAGTACTATTCCGTAAATGATCGAACCTCTAAGGTCAAAACTTTCTCCTTTTGCATCTGCCCATTCTCCCTTCATTTTCCAGATGGTGAAGAATATCACAATTATGCCGAGAGGTACATTTACCAGGAAGATACTTCGCCACCCGAAATGCTGTGTAAGGAAGCCGCCCAAAAAAGGACCGAGGGTAAGTCCCAGATAGACTGCTGCTACATTTATTCCCAGGGCTCGTCCCCGCTCTCCAACCGGAAATACTGACGTGACTATAGCTACAGCAGTCCCAAAGATCATTGCACTTCCCATTCCCTGCAATATCCTGAATATGATGAGTACAATGACCGATGGTGAAATTGCACAGAGGAAAGAAGAGACTGTGAATATCATGATTCCATATATGAATATTTTCCTCCTTCCATAGATATCTGCAATTCTCCCGAATGGAACCAGGAACACTGCAGCAGCTAGTAGATACGAGGTTGCGATCCAGCTCAGCAATACAGCATCAACAGCAAATTCGATGTCAATGTATTTGAGCGCAATAACCACGGATGAGCCCATGAAAGGAGTAAGGAATGATGCCAGTGTAGCTGCGATGAGTGCAGATGTTTTTATGCTTGCTTCATCCGGCTGTTCGATGAGTTCTCTGGAAATCATGCTATGCTTTTTCATCCTGCTCTATCCTGCAGATACGATATTTCAAAGTTCTGGTTCGGTAAACATGATTGGACAATTTCATTGAGATGGACTGTGGTATGGCTTACTTGGTTCATTTTTATCTGATAATTGGATTTGGTTTAATGGTACTTAAGGTTAAATGACGGGATGGTTGGGTGGAAGAAGGATTGTTTGTTTTAATGTGGGTAATTGAATTATTAAAATAAGGTATATTCCAAACCTGGACTTTCGAGTAGAGATTGTGAATCTGATTTATAAAGATAAACCTTTTCGCAAAGTTTGTAGTATATTATTATTGTTCCTGTATAGGAGTGAATAATACCAGAAATCGCTCTATACAGGCCTCGTTACATTTGAATGTGGTATATCGTTGACTGTAACTATAGGCGTTATGTGCATCCTTGGAATAGCATGAACCAGAATAACAGTCGTGGCGCCTAAATTGGGGCACGGATAAGGCTACAAAAAAGGACATGGTGAGAAACAAAGTTTATTTATACTCTTATTTTTAAGATGGTATGGACGAACATGAGTTCGGATATCAATGAGTTATATGACATTCCGACCGCCGCCAAGACAACAACTACACAAATAACTAAAGTAAACAATTAGTATGAATTGGAAAGAATTTTTTAAACCATACGGGAAAAAATATTTAATATCTGTAGCTATATATATTTTTTATATTGTTTTCATATTTTTGAAACCAATCATTATTGCCAGTTGGGGGGGTGATATTCCAATAGGTACTGTAGTGGAAGTGCCAGATACTATTATCGATTATATCTTAAAAGCTCCATTTTTTGTTGTAGTTAGCATCCTTGGCGCATTTGATATGAGCCCATTCTCAATGTCGGCTTTAACAATAAATATAATATTTCTGTTAAATCTTTTATGGTGGTACTTCATCTCATGTTTGATAGTTTATTCTTACGATAAATTCAAAACAAAACAATAAATGGCGGGGTTCGGAATGCTTCGCTCGTTTCACTCGTTCGCCCTCTTCGAGACTCATATAACAAGCAGCAATACTAAAAGCAGCCACTCTCATAATTTTCGTACCCATTTTTACCGATAAAAGCTAAAAAAATAAAAAACGATGAAAATCCACATGCACCCGCGCCGGGATGCCTCAGATTTTCCAATCCGAGGTTAGCAATAATAATCCCGATTCATCCTCAATAAAGCAACAAACCCCCAGCCATTTCCCAGAATACCATTATTACCCCTCCACCCCATAACCACCCAGAGAACACTTGACAACTACCACTAAAAAACCCAGACTTACTGAACGACCAGTCGCAAAAACCCTTTTCAACCTGACCATACCCATGATAATCGGTATGGTAGGCATGGTAGCATTCAACCTTGTAGACACATTTTTTGTCGGTCAATTGGGCACACAGGAACTGGCAGCACTGAGTTTCACCTTTCCAATAATAATGGTAATCGTCAGCCTGGCAATGGGAATAGGAACCGGAGCCTCAGCTGTCATCTCACAAGCCATCGGCAGGGGCGACCATCATAAAGTACAGCGGCTCACAACAGACAGCCTTATCCTATCGTTCCTTCTGGTCGCATTCTTTGTAGCCTTCGGGATGCTGACCATCGAGCCCCTGTTCATTCTCCTCGGTGCAGAGCCCGAGATTATACCCCTGATAAGAGAATACATGGTCATCTGGTATCCCGGTGTGCTCTTTGTCATAATCCCCATGGTAGGGAATAATGCAATCCGCGCAACAGGCGATACCAAAACCCCAAGCGCCATAATGCTAGTGGCCGTGGTTGTAAATATCATACTCGACCCCCTGTTGATATTCGGGCTCGGTCCTTTCCCCATGCTAGGACTCACAGGAGCAGCCATTGCTACTGTTGTTTCAAGAGCCATTACGCTGGTCGTCGCTCTGTGGGTGCTTTATTATCGTGACAGGATGATAACATTTGAACCGCCTGCCCAAAAAGAAGTAATCGATTCATGGAAGAGCATCCTGTACATCGGACTGCCTGTTGCCGGGACCAGACTGCTCTCTCCCGTTGCCATGGTTGTTATCTACGCCTTAGTGGCATCATACGGCCATGAAGCAGTAGCTGCCTTTGGTGTAGGTATCCGCATCGAATTCTTTGCCATGGCCGTGATCTTTGCCCTGTCAACGGTTATAGGGCCGTTTGTCGGCCAGAACTGGGGTGCCCGCCGGTTTGATAGGGTGAATCTGGGTGTCAAATACAGTAATGTTTTTTCACTGGCCTGGGGTGTGGCAATGTTCACCACGCTTGCGTTAGCAGCCCGGCCAATTGCCTCATTGTTCAATGACGACCCACAGGTCATATCAATAATTATGCTCTATCTGTGGATCGTCCCTATAGGATATGCTTTATTTGGTGTTTTCTTAATATCGACCATGATCTTGAATGTGTTGAATAAACCTATTCCTGCAGCAGTCCTCATGGTGATACAGATGTTCGGCCTGTATATCCCACTGGCTTATGTGGGGTCATACCTGTTCGGTCTCACAGGGATTTTTGGTGCAATAGTGCTGGCATATTCATTAAGTGGAATTGCATCTTATTTCGTGCTTAAAAGAATGCTCGCAATCGGAGGCTGAACATCAAAGAGACCAACAGCCACCTTTATACTCTTTCAATGTATATCATATCTCATGCCCCACAGACCCATTGAAAGTGTACTGTTCGACACGTCGTTTTTGTTGAACGACTTGCCTGACGTGGATAAAATTATCAAGATACTGCAAAGGGGCCGGGTCTCATGTTATATTTCCCGTACGATCCAGAGTGAAATGGATGACCTGTATTATGTGGGCAGTATATCCAGACAAAAATACACCAGGGGTCTTGCCAGGTGTAGAAAAGCAAGGGCCAGTCTTCTGGACAGCGACCGTAACTTTCTGTAAGGTAGCATGACCCGGGAGTGCACGGAGTCCATGGCGCAGGAACACGGCACAGCACCCGGGGATGTGCACAATGATTGCAGTATACTTACTTCCAGCCTCTATAATTCTATAGACCTGATATTATCAGAGGATTTCCATTTCACATCAAAGCATACTGACAAGGTAGTCGATTCAGTAATTGATATGACCTGTGAAAGGTTCGATAAATTATGTGGTGGTGACGTCATACTGCTGAATAAAGACGGTTTCCTGGCTGCCTACCAAAACGGACAGGTCGACCTTGATGTGGTGGAAGCCATGAAGCAGGATGTGAGGAAGAACTCGAAGGTGTTGAAAGCGGGCAATAAATAATCTGCATTCATTTGGAAACTCAATATATCGATACCACAATAATACGACCACACCACAGGGAAGAGCAGGCGTCTGTGACAGGCAAATCCAGAGCATGGCTATTAAAATTTAGAGGGGATGTTGTATTCAATTCTATCTATTTTGAATTTTGCATAACTTAAATCACCTGATTCAAGATTCCAGATAGCCTCTAAGTAGAAAGGTACTTTCATGCCATCAACAGTTCTGTAGTCACCACAATAACCTGTGAAGTTCTCCAGGGTATTATCTTTGTATCTTTTTGTTTTGAATTGAGTGATCTGTCCTTCTTCATTAAAACAGAATACACCTTCAATACTCAGGTTTTTATCAGTAAAAATCACTTTTGCAGAATTGTTATCTATTGGTTCCCATTGTAAATTCTCTGAGGGTAATAGTGCCGTAGGAAACAAAGGGGCTTCAGCTAACCATCTAAGGAGTTCACCTTGATCAGTTTCTCTTCCCTTTGCATCAACAATTTTTATGAGGGATAATAATTTGACTTTAAGATTTCCCGTACCATCAATATAGACATCCTTTGCAGAAAATAGCGGAACTTTACCTGACCAGACAAATCCTGGCTTTTTCACTGTAAAATATTTTTCTCCTGTAATAGATACCCAATTCTTACTTGCTTTAAATTCTCCATCATGCTGTAATCTGACATAACTCACGTATGGCTGGTTTTCCTTTAATGAATACTTGAAAT
The DNA here is from genome assembly GCA_014237145.1 of ANME-2 cluster archaeon. NCBI lineage: Archaea > Methanobacteriati > Methanobacteriota > Methanomicrobia > Methanosarcinales > ANME-2 cluster archaeon. Next base: position 14,275 of record JAAXOC010000075.1, on the reverse strand, counting down.
ACCTCTGGACTGACTGCTTCAACATGGTCAGGTAGCAGGACAAGGACCAGCAGTGCAATTATTAACAGGTAGACAAATCGTATGAGCCATACAATGAAGATTGAAATTGTTACCGGTATGTTAAAAATACCAGTAGGTTCCTGCCTGGTAAAACTCACTTCCTGAATTACCGTACTTGGAGGAATGGTCACTTTCCTTGGGCTTGTGTACTCAATAGTGCCATTAATACGAGCTGTGGAGAGAACATTGATATTACCCACCTCCAATTCCACATTGCCACCAACCGGACCGGCCAGTACCACATCACCTGCTCTTCCTTCAATATTTCCGGCAACTTCACCCCAGACATCCATCCGGCCGGAACCAAAGACAATATCTCCACCGATATATGCCACCTCAGATACTTCTACGGTGGTCGCACCGACAAATACATCGTCACCTATATTTCCTTCTATTACTACATCAATAGCGCCAATCCTGACATCATCCCCCACAATACCGCTTATAGTCACTTTACCTCCACAGGCCATGACATCGCCTGTGACGTTACCCGATATCCGGACAGATTCTCCGAAGGCCATAACATCACCCAGCACCGTTCCCCTGATATCTACATTATCCCCATAGATCAACAGGTCGTTATCAATTACAGTATCTGCACTGACAATTTCTTTATCCTTATAATCCAGAACAGCACTGGCCGAACTGCTGACTAAAAGTAATATTGTAAGAACTACTAATAACGAAAAGCAACGAATATTCATAATGAAACCCCATATAAAATTTTAAACAAATAGCACATATAATTAACTGTCAGTTTGGAATATCGAACCGACAATTGCTTTTATGAAAGAGAACATCCGGGTCTTGGATCATTGCCCTTGCCAGACCCAGCTTACTCTTCATTCCCTTGGAGAAAGTTCCTACTTTATCACCCTTTCTTTCTAAAAGTCCTTCAAAGTCAAGCAGATTTTTAATCATCTCTTCCCTGCTCTGTTGGGAGCCAGATATCCGAATTTCTCGACTTCCTGCACCTGAAAATTTAGTCCATTGACTACGGTTTTTCAATTGAATGTTTTTGTTTGGTCCTGTACTTCGATTATTTTATAACTTGTTGCTAAATTAATTTCAAGTTAAAATTTTCACATATTATTGATATTTCACCCTCTTCACACTTGAGCCGGCACCTGCAAGAATAAGAGATAAGGCACCTAATATCGAGGTCTGTCCCTGTGACAGGTATCCGGCTATAAAACCCAATGCTCCGGCAGCAAATATGCCGGTTCCAATTATTAATAGCAATTGTGCCCTGTTAGCTCTATTCAGTAGCTTGAATCCGATTTCCATCAATCGCACTCCCTTTTTGGCATTTCCCCTTTATTCTTATTATTGACCAGCAATCTTCAATAATCGTTCCGGTCTATGGATGTACACAAAAAAGTCTTTGGCCGATAATAATGCGATGTTCTCCTTTATATTGATCACTTTACCTTCATATTCCCTTTTATCGACTGCCCAAAGGACTTTAACCCGGTCTCCAATCTGTATTTTATTTCCTTTCTTATCTTGCATATAACTCACCAACAAAACATTCATAGGCAACTTTCTTTAAATCCACGCAGGTTTATACTCAATAAGTAGAATATAGCTATTACTACTTATATTTTTCTATAAATCGACAGATCGGAAGATTTATTGTTTTATCTTATACGCACCCCACATCCACCAGGATTGAAGTTTTCCTGCGCTCCGGCAGAGGGGTTCCTGATAGTACGGCCCAATTGATAACCCATTTTGTACTCACGGACCACTGGATTAAGCTGATGAGTTCCGGGCACTGCTCCCCATGCATCCACGAGGCACCACAAAAGCGCCTGCCACCCCCCACACCACAAGAGCGGGAGGAGGCGATGTAGGCGTATTTTGTTCTCTTTTTAATACAATAATAGTTCCAGCAATACAAATCCGATTTAGTCGATAATTTTTTTGATATAACTTTGGTGTAAAATTTTTATTTAATCTGAGATAATTTATAATCACATTTTTTATATTAATTATATAAATCAATTTATGTCTAAATTTTTTATAAATCTATTTTTAAAAATTATTATACTTATAAATGAAATTATTATTCCAGAAATTATGAGTATTAAACCAATTCCTCTACCTTCTCCCATTCCAATAATGGAACCAACGGTTCCTGTCAATTTTCCATTTACTTCCAGGAGAGGATTAAAAACTTTATCTGCCAAAAAACCAGCTACAACAAAAGCCACAATAGAACCAAAGTAAGTAATTGTCGAAATAATCGACCAAACACGTCCTTGCTTTTTGTTATCAATATTTTTTCGAATCAAAACTTCAATTGATGTATTAACAAAAGGTAAAACAGCGAAGAACATGAAACCCGCCATTGTGATAAAGATGATGCTTGTTGAGAGTCCGATGTTCGCAAAAAATAGACCAGCCAGGAATAACGAAATGGATAATACTTTCACATGTTTACTTTTACTGCCAAACAAACCGATAAATAAACTTCCGATCAACATACCTGATGCGCAGATAGACTGGGTAATCCCCGTAGTTTTCGGATCGGTTAACGAAAGAAGCATAGGAAAAAAGAGTGACTGCAATAATCCTACAAAAAATAAAACAATCATTATGGTACCAACTAACCAAACGACACCTTTGTTCCTGGAAAATTCATAAATACCTTCTTTGAAATCGGCAATAAAGTCTTGTTTTGGCTGCTCTGTTTTGTTTGTTCCTAAAGTTTTTCTTATCCAAATAATAATTACACTAGCAATCAAAAAGGTAGAGATATCAATCATAAAAATAAATTTAATATCAATTATCGTTAGTAAAATCCCTGCTAAAAAAGGTGATATTAAATATTGAGATGAGGTGGCCAGTTGCATTAATCCACTGGCTTTAGCATATTGATCCTCTGGGAGGAAATCAGTAACTAAAGCTTTGAAAGCCGGCTCTTGAAACGCGGAAAAAGTTGAACTGGTTGCAATTCCTAAATAAATTTGCCATAATTGGATGTCGCCCTTCAACATCATAAATAATATGAATAACAAACCAAGTGTTGCTCCCAAGTCTCCAATCAGCATCATTAAACGCCGGTCATAACGATCCGCTAAAATGCCACCGAAAGGTTTTAGAAGAAATGGTGGCACGAAAACACAAAGAAGTATAAGCGTATAACTTGAAGCCGTATGAGTCTGTTGATAAACATATACTCCTAAGGCAAAGATAGTGAGACCACTACCGATCATTGAGATGAATTCTCCAAACCAAATTTGATGGAATTTGGAAGACAAATTTTTTGATTTGGGATCAATATTCATTTTTAATATCTCTTTTTTAAAATTAAATATTAATGGTCGGTAAAGTCTTTACCAATCCATTTTTAATAGCCACTTTGATAGTTTTTCTTCTCTCTCACTGCTATCTTTATCTTCCTCCTTAAATTTGCCAAGATTGTACTCACTCACTATTTTGCCATCAACCATATAGAGAACACGTTCTGTTTTTGATGCCACTTTAACATCATGCGTAACTAACATAATAGTCGTTCCGGACTCGTTTATGACTATAAACATGTCCATTATTTCATTTGCAGATTTTGAATTTAAAGCGCCTGTAGGTTCATCTCCGAATATAATCTTTGGATTATTAATAAGCGATCTGCAAATTGCAACTCTTTGAAGCTGACCACCTGAAGCCTGTGTTATGTCATTGTCTGCAAGTTCGGCGATACCTGTTTTTTCCATCAATTCAATTGCGAAGTGATTAATTTCTTTACGGCTCCTGTCTTTTGCCATATATGCTGATATAATAATGTTATCAATTATATCGAGGTTTTTTAACAAATTTATCTGCTGAAAAACAAATCCCATTTCGTGCAGTCGTAATGTTGACATTTCTTTCTCTGATAAAGTTGATAATTCAATACCCTTAAACACGACACTGCCGGCAGTTATTTTATCCATTCCGCTGACATTATAAAGTAATGTTGACTTACCGGAACCAGATGGTCCCATAACGGATATAAACTCACCTTCTTTTATCTGCAGATCTACATTGTTAAGTACATTATGTTCTTTTTTATTTAGCACATATGTCTTACGTAAATCTTTAGTTTCTAATATATTATTCATAATTATACCTCCGTCATTCTGCATTCATGTCAGACATATTGAGATCCTTTATAGATACAATACTTAGCAATGTTGTTATGGTTACTATGATGATCAATCCGATCGGGCATAGAATATACGCATGATAAGGATTGATAATAAACTCGATCTTTGGTGCCCCTAGCATTGATAATATAGCACCGATCATACTCTGGCCTATAGTATTTGAAAAAACTGTTCCGAGAATAATACCTGTGTTTAATACAACTAATGCTCTTGTTATATACTGCAATTGGATATCTTTCAATGAAAAGCCAAGACTTTTCATAATAACTATTTGAGATGAATCTTTTGCAATCAGCATTTTTAAGAACAGTGATGTGATCAGCATTGCCACGAGAACTGCAATTATCACTGCTAGTAGTGTCAGAAGTTTTAACTGACTGGTTGTATTTTCAAATGTCTGATCCACATAGCCATCTATATCAGTTACTTTTGCCGGATAAAATGCTTCTGCATATTCATCCATTTTTTCATCAATATTTGTTTTAACATCTAAATTGACCATATACCACAATGCCGTTTCATGATTCGGTGCTATAGCCGCTTTTGCCGTTTTACCGCCATTAGTAATATCTTGGTAGATTCCACTTACCTGCATCATCTTTATCTGATCATCTACTACCATTGGTATATTTTCACCAATGCTTTTTTCAAGTTCTTGGGCTATCAGATAGGAAAGAGCTATCTCGTTATCCCCTATTGGTGCAGTGCCCTTCAGGTATTCCAATGGGAAAACAGTAGAATCTCCTGTTCCGACAAGAAGACTTTCTTCATATCCATCTTTATTTATTATGTTGAACTTACATATTATTAATGTTGAAAATTTCTCTACATCCGGATCTTTTTCTATATAAGTGACCATATCCCCAAATCGTTCGACGATATTTTCTGTATGCCGTAAATCAATAAGAATCTCACTGTGTCCCATACCCATATAGGTAACAAACTCATCAGACTCAATTGTGTTAAGAAAATTTATTGGAACAATAATAATAAATGTACAGATGAAAAACACAAAGAACAGTAATGCGTATAATTTGAATCGCAGAAGAACATCCCTTAGCCCTATAAAGATATTAACATTAAAGAATCTGTTTTTATAAAGGAGGAAAAAACTATTTCTTGTATATGATTCACCTGTGTTCCCCAATCGGAGAGCTTCTACTGCTGTAATTCTGTTAAATCTTCTCAGTGTTAACATGCAGAAAAACAGGACAATAAAGAAAATAAGACCTGTCGCCAAAAATGGAATTATTAACTGTATAACACTCTTTGGCGCAGAACCTATATAAAGCATAATATTCGCAGAGAATATCTTATTCAAAAACAATGAAAGTATATAGCCAGATACACAAGCACCTGCTGCCATAGCAAAATACTTTGATATATATATTCTTTTTATATCCGGCGGTAAAATCCCTATGGCTTTCATTACCCCAATTTCCTTATAATCCTCTTCAATGGTTGTCAGGATGGTAAACCTCAGACAGAGGAGTGCTACAACATTGAGTAATAAACTAATAAACATAATTACAGCAGCAATAAGACCGTCAGTTAAAGCATTAAGAGTTTTAAGTAATTTATAGTCAATGGTCGGACCTTTTTGAGGCAGGTCGGATAATCTATAGGAGTTGGTGAACTCACTTATTTTGCCTGGATCATGTAATTGAAATCCGATCTGATATTCTATTACCCCAAAATTCTCTTTAAGATTTTCAAAATCCGTATCACTTACAACAAAACGTTTTGAACTTATTATGGATGGATTCATCTGTACATCCCGAATAAAATTAACCACTGCAAATTCCATTTGAGTTTTGTCATTCTTGATTCTAAGTGTATCACCAATTTTCAGGTTTTCTTTTTGCATGTAGTAGATAGGAACAGCTATTTCACCCTCTGAAACATGAATTACCTGACTTTGTAGATCGAGTAAGAAATCAAAGTGTTCATTCTGTTTTACAAATCCCATTTCCATTACACCGGCTTCTTCCGGAGTCGGATTATCCTTAAAATAAACATTAGATTCGTGAATATTTATCGATTCAGCCGTTTGCTGAATTTTTGCAAGTTCATTATCCTGGGTCCATTCGTCAATACTGGTCTGATTGAATTCTCCTGAATGATATTGGACAAAATGCGGTGCATTTGATTTTTCAAATAAATAATCTACTGAATTACTTAAATCAATAAACATATTTGAACCACTGGAAATAAGTGTTGCAGAGAGCATGATAAAGATGAAAACTGCTATAGTTATGATCTTTTTTCTTAGAAAATCTTTCTTTAACATCTTTAATAGCATTACATCAACTCCATTACCTGCATCTGCTGTATATTGATTATAACCTGTTCCTATCTAGTGTCGAGTCAACCATATAATATTGCAACATATATGATCTGACACGGTTATATTTTCCAGTAATTTTCAAGACGCTGATTAACACTGATTTAAGGTTGCATCTGCGTAACCTGCACGCCCTTAAGGCGTAGCAGGCATTCACTTCCTGCGGAAGTGAATGTATCAGCGTTCGACCGAAAGGTATAATAGTACGTTAGTCTGCGTCTAGTGTAATTATTGAATAGTTTGATTTTAGAATTGTGCCCTATGCCCTTCATAATCTTACACTTGAAGTTTGACTTGACACTAGTATTCCGACTGTTCGTCACCATATCCCTCTGCATCTTTTCTTCGTCTTTTTGTTTAATTTTTCTCACCTAAATTGAAGTTACTGTCATGTTAACATCATTCTTTCATTATTATCGCCTTATCTCATAGCCCCTGGTCAGTGAAGAATCTGTGGTCCCTTGCAGCCCCCCGAGCATCAGGCTGGTAAAACGTCCAGACACAAAAGCCAGGCCATTCATCACGTGCATTGAGATCAAACCCACACCTAATCCCACGATTGAGCAAATCACTGCTTCATTGAGGGTGTCGATCTGCCAGGAGAAGATATACATTTGAGACTCCGGGTCGGTATATGTGAGGGGCGCAAACACTAATCCTCCAGTCAAGGCGATCAGGGGGATAACCACAACTAATGAAAGAATGCCGAGCGGGAACCTGGCAAAAAGATATACCAGGCCTTTCCAGGTCAAAGGGTTGCTCAGGTGAGCTTTTAGCTGCTCCCATACGCCCTGTCCTGATGTAGTCTCGCGTGATATCGGGGGAATGTCTACATGCAGCAGCCAGATTGCAAGTTGACGTTCGAACACCACGAGTCCCCACCATGCTGCAAGCATCAGTAGCATGATTGGAATTCCCACCCAAAAGGGCAAGCTAAGTCCCAGCGTCAGTCCGGTCACCAGGAAAACGAAATAGGCTGTTCCCAGGGGGAATGCCAATAGCAGATAGATGATGTTGAGATAAGTTCCCTCTCTGGCGACCACACCAAAGAACTGTTTCACAATGTCAGTTGTTTCGTTCATGTTGATTGCCTCCCTCGCCTGTCCAGTAAGCTTCCTGTTCCCAACCCGAGGATTATACCAAATCCCGTAAGTGTATGAAATAACACATTGTTCGTGATGGCAAATGCTGTTATTCCAATTCCGCTTCCAATAAACATTCCAAAGATCATACCAAGCTCTGTATAGCTGTATTTTTTCATCTTTTTTCACCTCTTTTGTCAGATCGGGCTTTTTATCAACCTGTATTAAAACATTGTATATTATTAATAATACTTAAGCCTTTCTATTTATCGAATGGTTGTATGATGAAATACCTGGTTTAGTAAATTGTGTGTAAACTAAAACATTAATAGCGGGTTTGAATATGAGGGGGATTCCGCTTTTCGCTACAGGTAACAATTGCGATTGTGAACAAAAATAGCGGTGAACAAATCCGGAGCCTGGGTATCAAAATTTTGTGGGGTTGTTGTATTCAATTTTATCTATTTTGAATTTTGCATAACTCAGATCACCAGATTCAAGATTCCAGGTAGCCTCTAAGTAGAAAGGTACTTTCATACCATCAACAGCCCTGTAGTCGCTACAATAGCCTGTGAAATTCTCCAGGGTATTATCTTTGTATCTTTTTGTTTTGAATTGAGTGATCTGTCCTTCTTCATTAAAACAGAAAACACCTTCAATAGTCAGGTTTTTATCAGTAAAGATCACTTTTGCAGAATCGTTATCTATTGGTTCCCATTGTAAATTCTCTGAAGGTAATAGTGCCGTAGGAAACAAAGGGGCTTCACCTAACCATCTGAGAAGTTCACTTTGATCGGTTTCTCTCCCCTTGGAATCAACAATTTTTATGAGAGATAGCAATTTGACTTTAAGATTTCCCGTTCCATCAATATAGACATCTTTTGCCGAAAAAAACGGAACTTTACCTGACCAGACAAAACCTGGCTTTTGCAGTGTAAAATACTCTTCTCCTTTAATAGATACCCATTTGTTACTTGCTTTAAATTCTCCACCATGCTGTAATCTGGCATAACTAACGTATGGCTGATTTTCCTTTAATGAATACTTGAAATACCTCTCGACAGGTATTGGGAGGTCTTTGATATGATTTGAAGTATAAACTTTGCCAGAAATGTTTTCCGAATCTGCAAAAAGTTTTTCAACATCTTTGTCGAATTCTGATTTCATCATTCTATCCCCCATTATTAGAGTTGTGATTAAGACAAGTGCAACAACCCCAATAATAATAAATATTTTTTCAATCATACAATGTTAATAAATTTATAAATATTTAATAAGTTTTGGTTTTTTTGGCTCCGGATTTATTGAATATAACGTCTTTCGAGTATATTACGTCGGCACAGCCGATGTCCCAAAAGGGCAAAGGAGCGAAGCAACTACAGATATACTCGCTGTTAGGCGAAGTACCACCATTTTTTATTCTTTTTCCATCAAATATGTACCGATTTCCTTACCTTTGTACATCATCGTGTCTTTAGACCGAGGCTGAAATCCGATCTTTGTATAAAATTTTTGTGCTCGTTGATTAAGTACATTCACATGAAGATACAATTTGTTTTGCTTTTCTGCCACCATCTCAATCATACGTGTTCCAAATCCACGTCCTTGATATGAGGGACTTACACTAATCGTGTGGATGTAATATCCATTTTCATCCATCTCCCCCGATGTGATCTTAGCCATCTTGAAGAAGAGCGGCATCTTTTTCAAGAATGCCAAAAATCCCATCGCTTTGAAAAAAGCTTTCCCTGAGTCGGTATCCAACTTCGATTTTTTATTAACTTGAAAAACAACAATTGCTCCGACTATTTCGTCTTCGTATATCGCACATTTAAGATAGGGGGAGCTAAAATAGTTATTGTCCATGCTCATCAGTTTCGTGATCACCTTTATCCCCCTTTCTTGTTCTCCAAACACCAATGAATTCATCTCTTCATCAGATATATAAATGAGATTCGCTATGACATGCTTATCGTGCTTTTCAGGATTATATTTTTCAAGTTTAATGCTCATTTTACGCATTCTCCAGTCTGTGGTCCCATGTAGCCTCAAACATCAGGATGGCAGAACGTCCCGTTGTATCAGTCGTTTCGTTCATCTTAGTCGTTATACTCCCGCAGCTCTGCTGCGGTTGGGTGTGCTGGCGCAACGTTTGACTTTCCAGTTCTTGTGTGAATTTATTCTTCATAAATTATTGCAAAACGCCAAACACTGAATTTAATGTCAATTATCTCTTTGTCCTGATTTTCTTTTAACCATTTATTTGCCTTTTTGGCAGACGAAAACTCTTTCACTTGTTTCATTATTTCACCTCCTCCAAGTCACTTAGTGTAAGTACAACTTCTTTTTGACATTTCCAATTTCCCAAGTTCTTTACGTCCATCAAGGTTGAATGGTTGTTGTTCTTTCATGTTGATACTCCTTGATTCTCTCAAAATTACCACAAACCCGGGATATATTCAAATTCAAATTCATCCACCTTCTCAGCCGGCAATCCACGATCCGCAAACATATCTTTGAAAATCCGACGATATTCCTCTTCCGGGATTTGCTCTCTGGTGCTGAGCTTGATCTCCATATCCACACCTCCCAGCCTGTCTATTTTGATCGTATACTCATGCCCGTTATCCTGAAGGATTACCCTTGTATTCGTGACAAGGAAATCTAAGACTCCTATCTTTTTGTCCTGGTTGTAGAATGTCTCCGTGATCCAGCCTTCTCCACTTGTTGGTGAAACGTTTGAGTTGGTGCTTGTCTCTTTCAAATTGGAATATACTGACGCGATGTCGAGCCCCTTTCTTATACTAATTTTTCCAGATTCTTCCTGACTATTGCTGATAGAGTCTTTGAGCTGCGTTAAATAATCTCTTGATTCCTGCTCAGTGATGCCAAACATCAGCCTGAACTTTTCAACGATCCATTCATCCGGTGGAAGATCCTCTGGCTTAAATGGTGCTAGGGTATCTGGTCGATCTTCATTATAGAATGATATATCTGTGCCGCTTTCGCTGTGCCAGGTTGAAAAATACACATTTTCACGGTAATAATACGTCACCGAAAGAAATCTGTAGTCCTCACCGAATCGTTCGTCCAGTTCTTTTATATTGGATGGATGCACTCCAATTGTATCTTTTGTATTGACGTAATAAGGCCCGTCAACCTTATATCCGGCTTTTTTTACATTGGAGATAATTTCATCATAATCAATTTCACCAAGATTGCTCCCGGTTGTGGAATATCCGGCATGATCTGAATAGATCAGTATTAATCCGAATGATGCGTACACCGCAGCTAATAAACCTGCTGCGAGTATTATGGTTAATGCACCTTTTTTTATATTAGACCAATTTTTATACTTCCATATCCAGAAGACTACGACTATGAATACAATCCCGAATACAATAAACAGAGAATTCATAATTGATCGCTTCCTATCAATCTGCTCGGACATTTTTGGTTTTTGGAGATTTGATAATCGCATAAACCAAACCCAAAATCACGCTTACGGCTAATATTGATAGGGGGTATAAATGGAAACCGAAACCTTCCCCTATGCTATGATATTCAAAAATTGTGAAAATACTATTCGTGGGTCCAATTGTCAAAGATTCCACTCCTAAAATACTCAGAGGTATTGGCGCGATACCCATTAGACATCCTACCGCAAAGAAACAGAGTATGAATACTTTAGAAAATCTTGAAACAAATCCTGTTGTAGAGATATTAATGGGTTTATCAGTTTCTTTTCCATAAATTATCAAGCCGGTTTTTCGATCTTCCAGTATTACATGTTTCGGATATCTCAGTACGTTACGTGTCACCCACATATCGCCCACTGCTCCAGAAGCATTTATTATAAACGGTATGAACATCCAGTGTGCAATTGATGGAAAAGCAGCCATGATTCCTATTACAACCAGTGAGATCACAACCAACGGCGCAATAGCGATCACTATGTACTGGTTGCGTGGAAAAACAGTTTTTGAGGTGGCGTAGAAATAGGGAAGAATGAAATATGCAATACCTGCACCATAAATTGGCTTGCCTCCGTATTTTGACATAAATGCACCATGGATGAGTTCGTGCAATACCATTGTACCAACGAAGAGAGCTACTGAAATAAGAATTGTGCCGCTTGTAAAGTTAAAGCCAACGTTCCCGGTAAATAGTGTATATAGTGATGTGAAAAAAAATCCAAAAGCAAATAGAGCTAATGTTCCCATCCCAATTAATGTTACTACAACTTCTTTTGTCATTTCCAATTTTCCAATTTCTTTACATTCATCAAGGTTGAATGGTTGTTGTTCTTTCATGTTGATTCTCCTTTACAAATAATTCTATCATTATCGGCTATTCTACTATTACAAACTTCAATCATCAAATACAACGTATGAGTATTTAAGAATTTCCATAAATAGTCTAGTTTATTTATTAATAGTGTGGATTTTCGGTTTATTTACGCACTATCTAAGGAAGCTGGAGAATGTAAGGAGGCTATGTTCTAAGCATTTTCTGTTCACCGGACCCATGCCATATGAATATGCAAGGTTGGCTGCCACCCAGCTACCCTTCTGGTAGCGAGTGCAGTGTTCATCGTCATTTTCCGGCAGCTCTGCGCTTGCAACACGCACCCGAACATATATTCCAACTTCGCACCCAAATACCGCCGGATTAATCGAAAATCACCTGGCAGCATCAACAATGCATCGCAGATCTTTGCTTTTGCATTCATGAATTTCACCTCACGTATTCCCATCCACAAGCAGCCCGACCCTCATCGATGAGGCAGAGTATAGCATGGAGCTTCTCATTCGACATACCGATTTTGTCTGTCCCGAAAAAAGCCGCCAGATAAACCTGGACTTTAGAAGCATCCGGGTTAGCCTGGCAGCAAATTCAACCGATAACTACTCCAAAAGAGCATCTGCAAGACCCGGCACCTCTTCAGCACCGACTGGAACAGTGACGCTCGAACCCTCGAAATCATCACCGATAGGCTCGTACCGCCCGCCCAGATGTTCGGCGAGGAACACTTCGGTTACTGCGAAAAACGACAGCCAATTCTCAGGTCTGGCAAAGCCGTGCCCCTCGTCCGTGTATAGCAGATATGTTACCGGTATGTTTGCATCCTGCATCGCATGGACGATCTGGTCTGACTCTGCCTGCTGGACACGCGGGTCATTTGCACCATGACCGATCAGTAGCGGCTTTTCGATCAGGTCCACATAGGTCAGCGGCGAACGCTCTGCAAGAAACGCTCTGCCCTCTTCTGTTCTGGCGTCACCCATGCGCGTTGCATAGAGCTCGATCACCGGCTGCCAGTACGGCGGAATCGTCTCAAAGAACAAGGTCAGGTTCGATATTCCCACGATGTTTACGCCGCAGGCAAACGTATCAGGCGTGTTCGTCATGCCCCAGAGCGTTGCATGTCCACCGTAACTGCCACCCATGATCGCCACACGATCTGGGTCCGCGATACCTTCCTGAACAGTCCAATTGACAGCGTCGATAAGGTCATCGTGCATCTTACCGCCCCACTCCAGATTACCAGCATTGATGAATTCTTTACCATATCCAGTGGAGCCGCGGAAGTTGGTAGTAAAAACAACATAGCCGCGGTTAGCCAGCCACTGTTGCCATGAGTCGTAGCCCCAGCTGACTCGTGCCCATGGTCCACCGTGAACAAGCAACACCATCGGCAATGGCTCATCCGGACGCCCATCGAAATCACTGTCGCTTCCAACCGGCAGCATGTAGTAATTGACCAGGTCCAGCCCATCACGCGACTCGATGACCACAAAATGCATCTTTGCGAGAGACAAACTTTCCAGTGCCATACGTTGCGTGAACAGGAACTCTGTGCTCTTTTCTTCGCGGTCATCGTAATAATATTGCACCGGACCATCATCCACCTCGTAGGTAACCATCCAGTAGTCATCGTTGAGTGTTCGGCTCACAACCTCGACATCGCCGTTCGCAACCGTTTTCAGGTAGGCAAGGTCACCATCGATGGACTCGTCAATAATCTGCCAGTGTTTGCGCTCGTAGGTGAAAGAGACTGCCTGAACAATCTTTTCAGTCGGATGGATCATGAAATCACTGGTATCCGCACGCGGATCCTCAGCGATCAAAGTCTGCTCACCAGTTCCAAGGTCCATTGCGAAGAACGCTGCAGTGTTACGGTTGCGGCTATCGACCATGTAGAAAACCGTACCGGTCTTGTCGAACCCGACGATACCCGTTGTGAGCAAATCCTCCATTGCAATCTCCATAAACGGCTCCCAGCCACCCTCCCTGGTTGCCTGGAATATCTCGCCTCCGCCGTCAGACGTGAGTCGCACCGCAAAGCGGACGTTATAGTTATCATCGGTTGTGAATTCCACAAAATCCTCGTTCTCCATGACAAGACGCCTCTCACCGGTTGTGATGTTGAGCCGATGGATGTCATGAAGTGCGGGATCACGGTCATTGAGGGCGATTAATATCTCTTCAGGGAACTTATGGCTGACCGCCTGGATGCGGGCTTGCACGCCCTCAAATGGGGTTAAGTCGGTGGTCTCGCCCGTCTCCAGGGTCACGCTGTAGACCCGCCAGTTCTCTTCACCAGCCTGGTCCTGGGTATACAGGATGTGCTCGTT